>NZ_JAKUGX010000008.1:0-143586 GCF_022664195.1 Bacillus cereus group sp. BfR-BA-01316 | reverse complement strand
CATTCGCTCGACTTGCATGTATTAGGCACGCCGCCAGCGTTCATCCTGAGCCAGGATCAAACTCTCCAATAAAGTTAGTTTGTCTAGCATCTAAAAATAAAAATTGACGTTTCACGTTGTTTGTTTCGTTTAGTTTTCAAAGTTCAACATCGCGTTTCAGCGACTTTCATAATATATCATAGTATATTATTTTCGTCAACAAGTTTTTTTCGATAACTTGTATCTCTCATTTGCTGACTCTGCCTATTATATACACTTCCCTATTGCTATGCAAGTATTATTATAAAAAAATAAGAGGGGGAGAAATCCCCACTCTTATTCTTCAGAAGAAACCTCTTCGCTAATTTCTTCTTCTTCATCCTTTTGTGCTTTTGCTACTGTCGCTACCTCTTGCTCATCCCCTAATCGAATTAGACGAACACCTTGTGTATTACGCCCCATTTGAGAGATTTGATCAACTGGCATACGAATAATAACACCCGCTACTGTAATTAACATAATGTCTTCTTCACCTGTTACAGACTTAACCGCTACTAATTTACCGTTCTTGTCTGTAATGTTACAAGTCTTCAGACCTTTACCACCACGACTCTGTAGTCGATACTCTTCAACCGGCGTACGCTTACCATACCCGTTCTTCGTTACGATTAAGACATTCGTATCCTCTTCAACAATTTCCATACCTACTACTTGGTCCTCTTCGCCTAGTGTAATAGCTTTTACACCAGCTGCATTACGGCCCATAGAACGTACATCCTGTTCATTGAAGCGAATTAACATACCATTGCTGGTCCCTACGATAATATCTTTATCACCAGATGTTAAACGTACAGAAATTAATTCATCTTCTTCACGAAGCGAAATTGCAATTAAACCGTTCGTACGTATATTTGCAAATGATGAGAGCGGCGTTCTCTTAGAAATACCTTGTTTCGTTGTAAAGAATAAGAACTGGTCGTCACCAAATTCACGAATTGGAATAATAGCGTTGATCCACTCACCCTTATCTACCCCTAATAGATTAATAATCGGTATGCCTTTTGCTGTACGACTATACTCTGGAATTTCATATCCTTTTGTACGGTATACTTTACCCTTGTTTGTGAAGAATAAAATATGATCATGAGTAGACGTTGTTAATAAATGTTCAACAAAGTCATCATCATTCGTACCCATTCCTTGTACACCACGTCCCCCACGGTTCTGTGTTTTGTACGTAGAAGCCGGTAACCTCTTAATATAACCATTATGAGTAAGTGTAATTGCGATATTTTGTTCTGGGATTAAATCTTCATCCTCTATAGCTTCCATACCGCCAATTGTAATTTCTGTTCTTCTCTTATCATTAAAACGTTCTTTTACTTCAGCTAATTCCTCGCGAATAATTTCAAGAACTTTTTCTTCGTCTGCTAAAATTGCTTTTAACTCTGCAATTAGCTTCATTAAGTCTTGATATTCTTGTTCAATTTTTTCACGTTCTAATCCGGTTAAACGTTGCAAACGCATATCTAAAATCGCTTGCGCTTGTTTCTCACTTAAGCCGAAACGTTCCATTAAACCTTGTTTTGCAATATCAGCTGTTTTGGAACTACGGATTAAAGTAATAACTTCATCAAGATGATCTAAAGCAATTCGTAATCCCTCTAAAATATGAGCACGCGCTTCTGCTTTCTCTAATTCATAAGCAGTACGTCTACGAATTACTACCTTTTGATGCTCTAAATAATAATATAGATTTTGTTTTAAATTTAGGACTTGTGGCTCTCCATTTACTAGAGACAACATATTAATACCGAAACTTGTTTGAAGTGCTGTATGCTTATATAGATTATTTAATAGTACATTGGCATTGGCATCACGACGTACTTCCATAACAATACGCATACCATTTCGATCCGATTCATCGCGTAAATCTGTAATGCCTTCAATTTTCTTATCACGAACTAATTCTGCAATCTTTTCAATTAATCGCGCCTTATTAACTTGATAAGGTAGTTCTGTTACGATAATAGATTGTTTACCATTTGCTCTCTCTTCAATTTCAACTTTAGCACGAAGTATAATAGAACCGCGACCCGTTTCGTAAGCTCTTCGAATTCCACTTCGCCCTAAGATTAAACCTGATGTTGGGAAGTCTGGCCCGGGAATATATTCCATTAATTCCGCGATAGTGATATCTGGGTTATGACTTAATGCCAACACACCATCAATTACTTCTCCAAGTTGATGCGGTGGAATATTTGTTGCCATACCTACCGCAATACCCGTTGTACCATTTACTAATAAGTTAGGGAAACGCGCTGGTAATACAACTGGTTCCCTTTCAGAACCATCGTAGTTATCTTGATAATCAATTGTATTCTTTGTAATATCACGTATTAATTCCATAGAAATCTTAGACATTCTTGCTTCTGTATAACGCATTGCTGCAGCTGAATCTCCATCAACAGAACCGAAATTACCATGTCCATCAACAAGCATGTAACGTTGACTAAAATCTTGCGCCATACGTACCATTGTTTCATAAACAGCTGAATCACCGTGCGGGTGATACTTACCAATTACTTCGCCGACAATACGTGCCGACTTCTTATATGCTTTATCAGCTGTAATTCCTAAATCATTCATCGCATATAAAACCCTACGATGAACTGGTTTTAATCCATCACGAACATCTGGTAATGCACGAGATACGATAACACTCATTGCGTAATCTAAAAATGAGGTACGCATTTCATGACTAATATTAATTTCTCGAATTCGTGCTTGTTGTTGATTGTCTGACATCAACGAGCACCTCCTCTTACATTTCCGTTACACATACATTGATTTATATGTAGAAGACAGGAATACTTAGATTCCTGTCATTACTCACTTAAATATCAAGGTTTTTCACGTATTTTGCATTTTCTTGGATAAAGTTACGACGCGGCTCTACTTTATCACCCATTAAAATTTCAAATGTTTCATCCGCTTCAATTGCATCTTGAAGGGAAACTTGAAGTAACGAACGTACTTCTGGGTCCATTGTCGTCTCCCACAGCTGGGTTGGATTCATTTCCCCTAAACCTTTATAACGCTGAATCCCAGGCTTAGGTTGAGTTGGTAATTCAGCTAGTATTTTTTCAAGTTCTTTATTATTGTAAGCATATTGAATTTTTTTACCTTGCTGTACTTTAAACAATGGTGGTTGCGCAATATATATATAACCACACTCAATTATTTGACGCATATAACGATAGAAGAACGTTAATAATAGGGTACGAATATGTGCACCATCCACGTCCGCATCTGTCATAATAATAATTTTATGATAACGGGCCTTCTCAATATCGAAATCCCCACCAATATTTGTACCGATTGCTGTAATAATTGTACGCACTTCATCATTAGATAAAATTTTATCTAATCGCGCCTTTTCAACGTTAATAATTTTACCTTTAAGTGGTAAAATCGCTTGAAAATGACGGTCACGCCCTTGTTTCGCAGATCCGCCGGCAGAGTCACCCTCTACGATGTAAATTTCACTGATTGCTGGATCTTTCGAAGAACAATCCGCTAATTTACCTGGTAAACTCGAAACTTCTAACGCACTCTTTCTACGTGTCAATTCACGAGCCTTTTTAGCGGCTACGCGCGCGCGCGCTGCCATAGTCCCTTTATCTATAATTTTACGTGCAACATTGGGGTTTTCCAGTAAGAACTTTTCAAAGGCCTCTGAGAATACAGATTCTGTAATCGTTCTCGCTTCACTATTTCCAAGTTTCGTCTTCGTTTGCCCTTCAAATTGTGGATTTGGATGTTTAATTGATACGATTGCTGTTAAGCCTTCACGAACATCTTCACCAGTTAAATTACTATCCGCATCTTTTAAAATGTTATTTTTACGACCATAATCGTTGATTACACGTGTTAGGGCAGTTTTAAATCCTACCTCATGTGTACCACCTTCATACGTATGAATATTATTTGTAAATGAGTAAATATGATTTGTATATCCTTCGTTATATTGAAGCGCAACTTCAACCTGAATTCCATCTTTTGAACCTTCAACATATACAGGCTCTTCATGGATTGGTTGTTTTGAACGATTTAAATGTTCCACATAAGATTTAATTCCACCTTCGTAATGGAATTCTTTCTTTTGCTTATGTTCACGCTTATCTTCAATTGTTAATTTAATATTACGATTTAAAAACGCCAACTCACGCATACGAGTAGCTAATGTATCAAATTCGTATTCTGTCGTCTCTGTAAAAATTTCTGCATCTGGCTTAAAGCGTGTGATCGTTCCTGTATGATCGGTTTCACCTATTACTTTTAAATCCGCAGCCGGGATCCCACGTTCATATTTTTGATAGTGTATTTTTCCATCTCGATGTACAAATACCTCTAATTCTGTTGATAAAGCATTTACAACAGATGCACCAACACCATGCAAACCACCAGAAACTTTATAACCGCCACCGCCAAATTTACCACCAGCATGGAGTACCGTCATAATAACTTCTACAGCAGGACGTCCCATTTTTTCTTGTATACCTACAGGAATACCACGGCCGTCATCTGTTACAACAATACTATTATCTTCTTCAATACTGACATTAATTTCATCACAATATCCTGCTAAAGCTTCGTCAATACTGTTATCAACAATTTCCCATACAAGATGATGAAGACCTTTTCCACTTGTAGAACCGATATACATACCAGGACGCTTTCGAACTGCCTCCAGTCCTTCTAACACCTGAATCTGACTTTCATCATATGCGTTTTCCTGCATTTGTTTTTGTTCCATTGACACAAAGATCACCTACTTTTCCATTTAAACAGAAATTATTTTCTGTCTATTTCACAATCTACCGTGCCGTTCGTTACATGAATTGTTTTCGCTTCTTTCAATGTTTCGTGTTCAATTCCGTCGACACTCGTCGTGGTCACAAATGTTTGTACTTTTCCTTGAATTGTATTTAAAAGATGTGATTGACGATAATCATCTAGTTCTGATAACACATCATCTAATAAAAGGATTGGATATTCCTTAACCTCTGAATAAATTAATTCAATTTCAGCTAATTTTAGGGACAGTGCGGTTGTTCGTTGTTGCCCTTGTGAACCAAAGACCTGAACATTTTTACCATTAACGAAGAATTGTAAATCATCACGATGAGGACCAATTAAAGTTGTACCACGGAAAATTTCACGTTGTTTCACAGATTGAAAACTTTCATAGTATACTTCTTTTATTTTCGACAAATCCATTGATTCTGATACATCTACACTTGGTTTATAGATGATTTCTAACTCCTCTAATCCTCTGCTAATTCCCCGGTGAATTGGAGCAGCCCATTCTTGTAGTAAATGCAAAAACTCAAAACGTTTTCGCAAAATTTTCGCACCATGCTCAATAAGTTGAAGTGTAAATACATCCAACATCGTTTCCTCATTTTTACTATTCCCTTGCATCTTCTTAAGTAAATGATTTCGTTGCATGAGTACCTTTTGATATTGACTTAATTCATACAAATAGACAGGAGCTATTTGTCCAAGTTCCATATCTAAAAAGCGTCTTCGTACTTGAGGGCTTCCTTTTACAAGGTTTAAATCTTCTGGGGCAAACATAACAACATTCATTTCACCAATATACTGGCTCAATTTTTGCTGTTCTAACTGATTTAACTTTGCCTTTTTACCTTTTTTTGAAATGTTTAATTCTAAGGATAAAGAACTATTTCGCCTTTGTAATCTACCTTTTATATTACCATAATCCTCATCCCAACGAATGAGTTCACGATCGTTCGAAGTTCTATGGGATTTCGCCATCGCCAATACATAAATAGCTTCCATTAGATTCGTTTTCCCTTGCGCATTTTCACCAATAATTACATTGACTTTATCCTCAAAGGAAAGCTCTAAATGCTCATAATTGCGATAGTTTTTTAATTGTATTTCTGTAATAAACAAAGGGATCCCCCTTTATGCCTGAACTTGGAAAGTTCCGCTTCCCGGAATTTCAACAATATCATTTGCATATAGCTTTCGGCCTCTTCTATTTTCAAGTTCTTGATTCACGTATACTTCATATTCTTGTAAGAACCATTTCACAGCGCCACCTGTATCAATTACATCAGCTAACTTTAAAAATTGTCCTAGTGTAATGTATTCTGTTGAAATCTTAATAAGTTTCATAAAATCGCTCACTTTCTGAAAGTGTTCATTCTTTCATTGTACTAAATAAACTAGCATTAGGAAAGTAATACCCTACAAATCAAATAGGGGTCACTAGTACCTTTACACTAGCAACCCTCAGCCCTTACTTAGTAAGTACGTACCGGTAAAATTAATTGAATGATGGAATCATCATTCACTGTGCGAATTAAAAACGGTCTCATCGCTCCAGTAAAACTAACTTTAATTTCTGTACTGTCTAAAGCTTTTAATGCGTCCATCATATATTTTGCACTAAAAGATATTTTTAATTCTTCTCCATCTACATTTTCACATTGAACCTCTTCTACTACTTTTCCGATTTCTGGTGCATTCGAAGAAATCTCTAACATCTGTTGTTCTAATGTTGATAATTTAACAACGTTGTTACGACCGTCTCTTGCTAATAGCGACGCACGATCAATTGCTTGTAAAAATTCTTTTGTATTTACAAAGATATCAGTCTTACTCTCGGCTGGAATTAAACGCGTTGTATCTGGATAATTCCCTTCTAACAATCTTGAGAAGAATAATAAATGTTTTGTACGGAATAATACTTGATACTCCGTAATAACGATATCTACCATTTCTTCAGATTCATCTAGAATTTTACTTAATTCACTTAAGCTCTTACCAGGAATAACGACATTCGCTTGAAATTCATCGGCAATATTATACCCTTCGATTTTTGCTTTACGAAGTGCTAGCCTGTGACTATCTGTTGCAATGCAAGTTAATTCGCTGTTATATACTTTCCAGTTTACACCTGTCAAGATCGGCCTTGTTTCAGAAGTTGAAACTGCAAATACAGTTTGCCTGATCATGTGTTTAAGTAAATCTGTTGGAATCTTAAATACATGATGTTCTTCAATCTGTGGCAATAACGGATATTCAGCAGAATCTAAACCATTTAAATTAAACTCTGATTTTCCAGATTTTATTTTTGTCATAAAATGATTTTCCACAGAAATTTCAACAATTTCTTTAGGCAATTTTTTTACGATCTCACTAAAATATTTTGCTTGTAAAACAATACTTCCTGATTGTTCGATTTCAACAATTTCTTTTCCAGCATCTTCGACTGGGATAAATGATTCGATAGAGATGTCTGCATCACTACCTGTTAAGGTAACTCCTTCTTCAGTTGCTACAACTTTAATTCCTGTAAGAATTGGAATTGTTGTACGAGAAGAAACTGCCTTCATTACATCTTGTACGCTTCTTACAAGATAGTCTTTTTGTATTGTAAAACGCATAACGAAAAACCTCCGGTAAGTATAAGATTTTATTTATTTAATAAAGATAAAAAAGTAGTAGTAATAGTAATAGGGCTTGTGGATATGTGGATAACCCTGTTTAAAGATGTAAAAACAGTCTATCTATATGTGGATAGACTGTGTGTAAAATAAGCTAAGTTATTCACACTATTCAGCTACTACTATTTTAAAATATCCTTAATTTCTTCAACGTGTTTCTGTAATTGAGTATCCGTTTTTAATAGTTTCGAAATTTTTTCGTGAGCATGGATTACTGTTGTATGATCGCGGCCACCAAATTCTTCACCTATTTTTGGCAAAGATGAGTCCGTAAGTTCACGTGATAAATACATCGCAATTTGGCGAGGGAATGCAACGGATTTTGTCCGTTTTTTTGCTTTGAAATCTTCTAACTTTACTTGATAGACGCCTCCAACAGCCTTTTGAATATCAGAAATAGCAATAATTCTAGGTATAGAGTTTGGAATAATATTTTTAAGCGCTTCAGCCGCTAAATCAGCATTCATATCTTTATTAATTAAAGATGAATAAGCTACAACTCGAATAAGTGCACCTTCTAGTTCACGAATGTTTGAATCGATTTGATTTGCGATATAAAGCATAACTTCATTTGGTATATCAAGACCTTCTGCTTTTGCTTTTTTACGTAAAATTGCGATTCTAGTTTCTAGATCTGGTGGTGTAATGTCCGTAATTAACCCCCATTCAAAGCGAGAACGAAGGCGATCTTCTAAAGTTGGGATTTCTTTTGGTGGTCTATCGCTTGAAATCACAATTTGTTTACTTTCTTCATGTAACGCATTAAATGTATGGAAAAACTCTTCCTGTGTTTGTTCTTTTCCAGCAAGAAATTGAATATCATCTATCAATAAGACATCTACATTACGATATTTATTACGAAAATCGACAGCTTTATTATCACGAATTGAGTTAATAAATTCATTTGTAAATTTTTCAGATGATAAATATACAACTTTTGCATTCGGGTTGTGTTCAATTACATAATGCCCAATTGCGTGCATTAAATGTGTTTTTCCAAGTCCAACGCCCCCGTAAATAAAGAGCGGATTATAGGCTTTAGCTGGTGCCTCAGCTACAGCTAAAGAAGCAGCATGTGCAAAACGATTACCAGAGCCAATAACAAATGTATCAAATGTATATTTTGGGTTTAACATGCTCTGTGGTAAGTGATTAGACTCATCATGTGCGTGTTTTTGCTTAACAGAAGGGAGATCTATGTCCTCTTCTGCCTGACTTTGGGGAATGATAAAACGAATAGCTAGTTTTGCACCTGTTAAATCATAAAGTGTTTCGGAGATTAGTTCCGAATAATGAGATTCTAGCCAGTCACGAGCAAATTCATTTGGAGCTGTAATAGTTAATACATCTTTTTTCAAGTTATGAGCAGTTGTTGATTTTAACCAGGTTTCATAACTTGGCTTGCTTACCTTTTTTTCTAATTCTTTTAAGGCACTATTCCATAAATCAGAGATATTTTCCAAAGGTGTCCCTCCTTTACAAAGATGGTAAAAGAATAAGGTTGCGCAACAATTGTACAACCTATAAATATTTTTAATGCATATTTATACGAAACGTATTTTAAAATATAAAAACGTCGTTAGTATCCGAGATAGAGTTTTCGACAAAAAAACAAATGTGGACAACTATTTACCCACATGTGATTTAAACTATCCACATGTTATACACAAATTGTGGATAAAATAAAGGTGTGAAAAACTTATTCAAAGTGAAAACACAACTATAATATCAAAAAAAAGCAGCTATAGCAATGAATTTAAGAAAGTTATCCACAAAATCAATACCTTGTGGAATAAACTTGTCCACAATACGATATACTGTGTAAAAGTAAAAAAAGAGTTTGTGGACAAAAAAAAGAGAAAAAATATTTATCCACAAGGAAATATAGGGACTGTGAAAAAGTGTGTGAATAGGTTAAAAATGAATATTTGATGAAAATTTCGAGAACCATTGACATTTTCCTATTTGATTTACTATAATTTATTAGACTGTCTTTAACAGATATTCCTCAGGGAGGTGTCATATAATGAAAAGAACTTACCAACCAAATAAACGTAAGCGCAGCAAAGTACATGGTTTCCGCAGCCGTATGAGCACAGCAAACGGACGTAAAGTGCTAGCAGCTCGTCGTCGTAAAGGAAGAAAAGTATTATCTGCGTAGACCACTGATCGTTCAGTGGTCTTTTTTTCTAATAATAATGAGTTTCCGCTGATGAAATACAGGAGTGTCAATTGATATGAAGAAAAAAAATCGTATAAAAAAGAATGATGAATTCCAGGCTGTTTTCCAAAAAGGACAATCGAATGCCAATCGCCAGTTTGTTGTATACAAATTAGATAAAGAAAAACAGCCGCATTTTCGCATTGGTCTTTCTGTTAGTAAGAAAATAGGAAATGCAGTAGTTCGTAATCGAATTAAGCGTATGATTCGCCAATCGATTATAGAATTAAAAGATGAGATAGATTCTGGAAAAGATTTTGTTATAATAGCAAGGAAGCCTTGTGCAGAGATGACATATGAAGAGTTAAAGAAAAGCTTAATTCATGTCTTTAAACGCTCTGGTATGAAAAGAATGAAAAGTAGCGTAAGGAAATGAATTACACTATATACATACCGAAACAAGGAGGAGCAGGCTTTGAAAAAGAAAATAGGTTTATTAGCCATGGTTATTATGTTAATGGCAATTGCTACCGGCTGTAGTGAAACAAATCAGCCGATTACACCGAAAAGCACTGGGATTTGGAATGAATATTTCGTATACCCGCTTTCTCAGTTAATCACGTATTTTGCAAATTTATTTGGTAGTAATTACGGTTTAGCAATCGTTGTTACAACTCTTATCATTCGTTTTGCATTATTACCATTAATGATTAAACAAACGAAGAGTACGAAAGCAATGCAGGCGTTACAACCAGAAATGGTGAGATTAAAAGAAAAGTACAGCTCAAAAGATCAAGCAACACAACAAAAATTACAACAAGAAATGATGCAGTTGTATCAAAAAAATGGAGTAAATCCATTAGCAGGATGTTTACCAATATTTGTTCAGATGCCTATCCTATTTGCTTTTTATCATGCGATTATGAGAACGGCAGAAATTAGTAAACATACATTTTTATGGTTTGATTTAGGACAGGCAGATCCTTACTATATCCTTCCAATTGTTGCGGCTATTACGACTTTTATTCAGCAAAAGCTTGCAATGGCAGGAACGGCTGGACAAAATCCGCAAATGGCAATGATGATTTGGCTTATGCCAATTATGATTTTAGTCTTTGCAATTAACTTCCCAGCAGCACTATCATTGTACTGGGTAGTTGGTAATATCTTTGGTATCGCTCAAATGTATATGATCAAAGGGCCTGAAATTAAGGCTAGTAAGGCAGGAGGATCAAGCAAGTGAGTATAATTACTGCTAAAGGACAAACAGTCGAGCTGGCAGTACAAGATGCTTTAAGACAATTAAATGCTTCGAAAGATCGAGTAGATATAAATATTATCGATGAGGGTAAGAGGGGATTCCTAGGTTTATTTGGGAATCGTCCCGCTGTAGTAGAAGTTGTATTGAAAAAAGATCCAATCCAAGAATGTGAAGAATATTTAAAAAATGTTATTCGAAATATGGGTGTGGAAGTTGAGATTAGAAAAATTGTAAAAGGACGCGAAGTTGAATTTACAATTTCTGGTGAAAATATCGGTATTTTAATTGGTAAAAGAGGTAATACGTTGAATTCTTTACAGTATTTAACAAAACTTGTTGCGAATCGTAATACAAAGCAATATATTGGTATTACACTGGATGCTGAAAACTATCGTAGTAAAAGAAAAAATACGTTAGAATCTCTTTCTTATCGATTAGCAAAACAAGTAGTGAGTACGAAAAAAAGAGTTGTTCTAGAACCAATGCCTTCTTTCGAACGAAAAATTATTCATCAAGCATTATCTAATCATCAAAATATTATTACAACTTCTGAAGGGAAAGAACCACATCGGTATGTTGTAATATCTTCCAAGTGACCGGTTACTCAATTGAGTGCCGGTTTTTTTGAGGAGAAAATAAATGTGGATAACTAAAAAACACTAAACTTATCCACTGTGAATAAGTTTAGTGCTTTTTACATAAGGACATAATAAAATGAGTTATTATTCTTTTGTAGATAGGTTCGTTATGGTATCCTAATAATTTAGTGACGGAAAAAATTCATGTTGAAATAGAGATAAATAAGCAAGTGAGGTGAAAGGACATGGAATTTGATACAATTGCCGCAATTTCCACAGCACTTGGGGAAGGTGCAATTGCCATTGTTCGAGTAAGTGGGGATGATGCGATTGAGAAAGTCGATCGTATTTTTAAAGGGAAGGATTTAACACAGGTTTCTTCCCATACAATTCATTATGGTCATATTGTCGATTTAGATACAAATCAAGTTATTGAAGAGGTTATGGTGTCCATTATGCGTGCACCAAGGACTTTTACGCGTGAAAATATAGTAGAAATTAACTGTCATGGTGGACTTGTTTCGGTAAATAAAGTATTACAGCTTATTTTAGCACAAGGAGTACGACTGGCAGAGCCTGGTGAATTTACAAAACGTGCTTTTTTAAATGGACGTATTGATTTGTCACAGGCAGAAGCTGTTATGGACTTAATCCGTGCGAAAACAGATCGTGCTATGAACGTAGCGATTAACCAAATGGAAGGAAGATTATCTAAATTAATCGGCCGTCTGCGTCAAGAAATATTAGAAATATTAGCTCATATTGAGGTGAATATAGATTACCCGGAATATGATGATGTAGAAGAGATGACGCATAATATTTTAATTGAGAAGGCTACACATGTCCGTGCTGAAATTAAAAAGATATTAGAAACATCGAAGCAAGGAAAGATTTTACGTGAAGGGATTTCTACCGCGATTATCGGTAGACCTAACGTTGGGAAATCATCGCTATTAAATAGTCTTGTTCAGGAGAAAAAGGCAATTGTAACTGATATTGCAGGAACAACTCGTGATGTTATTGAAGAGTACGTTAATGTGCGTGGTGTACCACTTAAACTTATAGATACAGCCGGAATTCGTGAAACGGAAGATGTTGTTGAACGAATTGGTGTAGAGCGTTCGAAAGAAATGATGAGCCAAGCAGACTTAGTGTTAATTGTAGTGAACTATAGCGAGGCTTTAACAAATGAAGATGAGGATCTATTCCGTGCCGTACAAGGAAAAGATTTCATTGTCATTGTAAATAAGACAGATTTACCGCAAGAAATTGATATGGAACGTGTTACAGATTTAGCGGTAGGCAATCGTGTTATTACAACATCTTTAATTGAGGAGCAAGGAATAGATGAGCTTGAAAAGGCAATAGCTGATTTATTCTTTGAAGGAACAATTGATTCTGCGGATATGACATACGTGTCTAATGCGAGACATATCGGATTATTAACCCAAGCAGGAAAAACAATTAATGATGCAATTGAAGCGATAGAAAATAGTGTTCCGATTGATATGGTTCAAATTGATTTAACAAGAACGTGGGAAATACTTGGTGAAATTACTGGTGATACTGTCCATGAAAGCTTAATTGACCAATTGTTCTCTCAATTTTGTTTAGGAAAATAAAGTGAAACTTTAATCAGAGATGCTTTAGTAAGATAGAGGTTATTAGGAGGAATAAACAATGGGATACAATGCCGGTTCATACGATGTCATAGTAATCGGTGCAGGCCATGCAGGATGTGAAGCTGGTCTTGCGGCAGCACGAATGGGCTCAAAAACATTAATGTTAACAATTAACTTAGATATGGTAGCGTTCATGCCATGCAACCCTTCTGTTGGTGGACCAGCAAAAGGGATTGTTGTTCGTGAAATTGATGCATTAGGCGGAGAAATGGGACGCAATATTGATAAAACACATATTCAAATGCGTATGTTAAATACGGGTAAAGGACCAGCTGTACGCGCGCTTCGTGCACAGGCTGATAAATTCTCTTACCAGCATGAGTTAAAGAAAACAATTGAAGAAACACCAAACTTAACGTTGTTTCAAGGTCTGGTAGAGCGTTTAATTGTTGAAGATGGTGTATGTAAAGGGGTAATTACACAAGCTGGTGCTGAATACACAGCGAAAACAGTTGTAATTACAACTGGAACATTTTTACGTGGTGAGATTATTATGGGAGATTTAAAATATTCAAGTGGTCCAAATAATCAGCAACCATCTATTACATTATCTGAACACTTAGAGGAACTTGGTTTTGATCTTGTTAGATTTAAAACAGGTACACCTCCGCGTGTAAACAGTAATACGATTGATTATAGTAAAACAGAAATTCAACCAGGTGATGATAAGCCACGTGCTTTCTCTTTTGAAACGACAAAATTTATTATGGATCAAATTCCATGTTGGTTAACGTATACAAGTACAGAAACACATCGTTTAATAGATGAAAACTTACATCGCTCAGCTATGTATTCTGGTATGATTAAAGGAACAGGGCCTAGATATTGCCCTTCAATTGAAGACAAGGTAGTAAGATTTAATGATAAACCACGTCATCAAATTTTCTTAGAGCCAGAAGGACGTAATACGCAAGAAGTATATGTACAAGGCTTATCGACGAGCTTACCAGAAGATGTACAGCGTGCAATGCTTAGAACAATTCCTGGCCTGGAAAATGTCGAAATGATGCGTACGGGTTATGCAATTGAATATGATGCAATTGTACCAACTCAGCTATGGCCAACACTTGAAACGAAAAAAATTAAAAATTTATATACAGCAGGACAAATTAATGGAACTTCTGGTTACGAAGAAGCGGCAGGACAAGGGCTTATGGCTGGAATTAATGCGGCGTGTCGTTCTTTAGGTAAAAAAGAAGTTATTTTAGGTCGCGCTGATGCATATATTGGTGTCTTAATTGATGATCTTGTAACAAAAGGTACAAATGAACCATACCGTTTATTAACGTCTCGTGCAGAATATCGTTTATTATTACGCCATGATAATGCAGATCTTCGTCTAACTGAGGTTGGGCGTGAAATTGGTTTAATTAAAGAAGATCGTTATGAGAGATTTACAAATAAAAAACTACAAATTGATCAGGAAAAGGAACGGTTAGAGAGTATTTTTATTAAACCGCGTCCTGAAGTTCAAGAATTAATTCGTAGTATTGGTGGAAGCGAATTGAAAGATGGAATACGTGCAAGTGATTTATTACGTCGTCCAGAGATGACATATGAGCATATTCATCTTTTAGTACCAAGTGAATTAGAATTAAATGATGAAATTACAGAACAAGTTGAAATTCAGATTAAGTACGAAGGATATATCGAGAAATCTTTACAGCAAGTAGAACGTATGAAGAAAATGGAAAACAAAAAAATCCCTGTAAATATTGATTATGATGCGATTTCTGGACTTGCATCAGAAGCTAGACAGAAATTGAAAGATGTTCGTCCGCTTTCGATGGGGCAAGCTTCACGTATTTCTGGCGTAAATCCAGCTGATGTTTCCATTTTGCTTATTTACATTGAACAAGGAAAAATTGCACGAGTATCGAACCAATAACATAGTAAGGAGATATTGCTAGATGAACATAGAACAATTTCAATCTATGCTAGAAGAGAAGGGTATTTCCCTCTCTTCTAGACAGTTAGAGCAGTTCAAAATCTACTTTGAAACGTTAGTAGAGTGGAATGAAAAAATGAACTTAACGGCTATTACGGAGAAAGAAGAAGTATACTTAAAACACTTTTTTGATTCTGTTACAGCGGCTTTTTATTATGATTTTTCGAAACCATTTTCTATTTGTGATGTTGGAGCCGGAGCCGGATTCCCAAGTATCCCTTTAAAGATCTGTTTCCCGCACTTAAAAGTAACGATTGTGGATTCATTACAAAAACGTATTAATTTCTTAAATAACTTAGCGCAAAAGTTAGAATTAAGTGATGTTGCATTTTGTCATGATCGTGCTGAAACATTTGGAAAAAAAGAAGGTGTACGTGAAGCATACGATATTGTAATGGCACGTGCAGTTGCACGTCTTTCTGTATTAAGTGAGCTATGTTTACCACTTGTAAAAGTAGGGGGAACATTCATTGCAATGAAAGGTGCAGCGGCGAACGAAGAAATCGAAAATGGCAAATATGCTTTAGAGGTACTTGGCGGAGAATTAAAAGAAATGTCTACGTTCCAATTACCGTTTGAAGAAAGTGAGCGTAACATTTTATTAATCGAGAAAAAGCGCAAGACACCAAAGAAATATCCACGCAAACCGGGAACGCCCAATAAATTGCCTATTGAAAAATAAATCTTATTAGACGTAAGATTAAATTATATAAATGAAAGCGTAAATGTTTCATAGGAAACATTTTATGTAGAATAGTCAATAGGCCTAAAAGGTGGTGGAATATGTATGAAAAATACGTTTTCTCGTTTATTTGGCTTTGGAGATAAAGAGAGCGAATTCGAATTACAAGACGAAAGCCATGAAGAAATAGATAAAAAGGTATATGAAGAAATACAGGAAATTCCGATAGTAAACATTACCCCTAACCGTTATCAACCACGAACAGTTTTTGACGATGCACGTATTGATGAGCTAGCGTTAACGATCCGTACACATGGGCTTATCCAGCCGATTGTTGTGAGACAGTATGAGGATGATAAGTACGAGATTATTGCCGGGGAAAGGCGTTTCCGCGCAGCAACAAAGTTAGGGTGGGAAAAAGTTCCTGCAATAATAAAGAATTTAAATGATACTGAGACAGCTTCTGTAGCGTTAATTGAAAATTTGCAACGTGAGGAATTAACAGCAATTGAGGAAGCTGTGGCATATCAAAAGCTGATTGAGTTACATAATTTAACACAAGAAGCATTGGCACAACGACTTGGAAAAGGACAATCGACAGTCGCAAATAAATTGCGATTATTAAAGTTGCCTGAAGAAATCAAAAGTAAATTATTAGAAAAAAGTATTACAGAACGGCATGCTCGCGCCCTTATTCCTTTGAAAAATGAGGAATTACAACTGAAGGTTTTACAAGAGATTGTGGAGAAGCAATTGAATGTAAAGCAAACAGAAGAGCGAATTGCAAAGTTACTAGAAGAAGTAAAACCAAAGCGCAAAGCGAAGCAAAAAGCAGTAAGTCGAGATGCGAGAATTGCTATGAACACAATTAGACAATCATTACAAATGGTTACTAACAGTGGTTTGAATGTTAATTCTGCGGAAGAAGAGTTTGATGAATACTATCAAATTACGATTAAAATTCCGAAGAAAAAATAGTTACGTGCTAGAGACCTTATCCTATTGGAGAGGTCTCTTTTACTATATTTTCTTGTTAAAGCAAGAAGGAGTTTAGAAATAAATTTTGAAGTTTAATAAGGACGTAAAAGAAAAACTTTTATTTCATGTTACAATAAACGTAATTGTTTCTAGAATAAGAAAGAAAGGTTGAAAGTAGGTGACATCATGGGAAAAATCATTGCTATTGCTAATCAAAAAGGCGGTGTTGGAAAAACAACAACATCCGTTAATTTAGGGGCTGGATTGGCACAAGTAGGAAAAAAAGTCCTTCTCGTAGATATTGATGCTCAAGGAAATGCAACGACTGGTGTAGGAATTGAAAAGTCTGAATTAGATCAATGTATTTATAATGTTCTTGTAGAAGATGCAGATGTTCAAGGCGTTATACGGAAAACCGCAACTGAAAACTTAGATGTTCTACCCGCTACAATTCAATTGGCTGGTGCTGAAATTGAATTGGTACCAACCATTTCCCGGGAAGTACGCTTGCAAAGAGCATTACAACCAATTCGTGATGAATATGAGTATATTATTATTGACTGTCCCCCATCCTTAGGATTATTAACGATTAATGCATTAACAGCAGCAGATTCTGTTATTATTCCTGTACAGTGTGAATATTACGCGCTGGAAGGGTTAAGTCAGCTATTAAATACAGTTCGACTTGTGCAAAAGCATTTAAATAAAAATTTAGCAATTCAAGGTGTATTGTTAACGATGTTGGATGCTCGTACAAATTTAGGAATTCAAGTTATAGATGAAGTGAAAAAATACTTTAGGGATAAAGTATATCGTTCGATTATTCCTCGTAATGTTCGCTTAAGTGAGGCACCAAGTCATGGAAAACCAATTATGCAGTATGACGCTAAATCAAGAGGAGCAGAAGTATATTTAGATTTAGCAGAGGAAGTGATTGCAGGTGGCTAAGGGATTAGGAAGAGGAATCAATGTGTTTTTTCCAGATTTAGATGTGAAAGAAGAAGAAACAATTCAGGAGATTATAGTAACTGAATTAAGGCCGAATCCATATCAACCACGTAAACATTTCAATAAAGAAGCGATTCAGGAATTAGCGGCTTCTATTAAAGAGCACGGTATATTGCAACCGTTAATTGCTCGAAAGAGTATTAAAGGATATGAAATAGTTGCAGGTGAAAGAAGATATCGTGCTGCTAAAGAGGCCGGACTTGAGAAAGTGCCTGCTGTCGTAAGGCAATTAAATGAGCAGCAAATGATGGAATTTGCTTTGCTTGAAAACTTACAACGAGAAGATTTAAATCCTATGGAAGAGGCAATGGCATATCAGATGTTAATGAACGAGCTAAATGTAACACAAGAACAATTAGCAAAACGTCTTGGTAAAAGCAGACCTTATATCGCAAATTATACTCGATTGTTAAGCCTCCCTTCATTCGTTCAAGATATGATTGCAAACGGTCAGCTTTCAATGGCTCATGGAAGAACTTTACTTACAATAAAAGATGAAGAACAGTTGAAATCTTTATTGAAGCGAATTGAAAAAGAAGGACTGAATGTTCGCCAATTGGAACAAATTGTTCAGGAAATTAATCAACGTGTTTCACGTGAAACACAACAAGTGAAAAAAGAAAGAAATATATTTTTTGTAGAGCGTGAAACGTTTTTAAGAGAAAAGTTTGGTACGGATGTAAAGATCAAAGAAACGAAAAAAGAAAAAGGTAAAATCGAAATCGAATTTTTTAATAAAGAAGATTTAAATCGAATTTTAGAATTATTATCAAAGGGAAATTAAAAAGCAAACCATCTTATTGTTTATAGATGGTTTGCTTTTTTTAATGCAGATAATTTTTGGTCTGTTTCTTTTATACTTTGTGCAATTACATCAGCCATCTTCATGACTAAACTTAGTCTTGTATTTTGAAGCACGAAAAACTCCATGAAACCATTTAAATTTACGATGCCATGAATATGCAAATCACCAATTTCAGGTAAGTTCTTATTCATCGCAGCTCCAGGTTTACTGGGGCCCTTTCCGGTAGTTATAGAACCGATACTTTGAGATTTTCCTAAACATGCATCAACAGCAATAATAAATGAAGTAGGGTTTTCTTCCTGAATATTTTGAATTTTTTCTTCTAAATTTAGTGCATGTATTGGTTCGTCTAGTGTGCCGAATACTTGAAGGTTTTTGATTTCAATTTGTTCTAGTTTAGTGCCAACTAATGGACCAAGTGCATCACCGGTAGAACGGTCCGTTCCGATACAAACAAGAATGAGTGGCATATTAGTCTTAATGGGAATATGGGAAAGTAAGAAATTACTGATTGTCTCGGAGGCTTCTAAGTCATGATGCATAACATTTTGAGTTTCTTTTTCAAAAAAAGGTAAGCGAAAACTTCTAATATTCATGAAGAACCCATCCTTTTAATAAATTTTCACAATATGTTATATGGTGTGTGAAATGGAAAATTATAAGTGCATACTTTTTGCAAACTGTGAATGAAAACGGAAATAATAGTACTAGTATATATATATTCGTTTCATTTTATACCTGAATGGAAGTTAACAAATGGAATTAAAGTCATAAATTTTTTTCAGAAATCAGAGAGAGTTCTGATACAATAATAAGGATAACTAAAAAGAAATTTTAGCTGGAGAGGTAGAGGGACATGGATTTAGCGTTGAAATGGTTTGAGTCCGTTGATTGGACGAATATAGGTGTGAAATCACTAAAAATAATCGTTATTTTAATACTTGGTGCAATCGTTGTGCGAGTTGCAAGAGCAATTGTACGAAATGCGTTTCGTATGGGAAGCCGTTCGCCGATTCAAATTTCAGAACGTCGTACAGTTACGGTAGCGAAGTTGCTTGAAAATATTGTGGCATACGTTGTTATGTTCATTATGTTAATTGCGATTTTGGGTGTGTTTGATATTAATGCGTCAGGTCTATTAGCCGGTGCTGGGGTAATTGGTTTAGCAGTCGGTTTTGGTGCACAAAGTTTAGTTAAAGATGTTATTACAGGATTATTTATTTTGTTAGAGGATCAATTTTCAGTAGGTGATTATGTAAGAATAGGTCAATTTGAAGGAACTGTTTTGGAAATCGGACTGCGCACAACGAAGATGAAAAGCTGGACAGGTGAAATTCATATAATACCAAATGGTAGTATTGTACAAGTAACGAACTTTTCCGTTAGTAATAGTGTAGCATTTGTTGATGTATCTATTTCTTATGAAAGTGATATAGTACGAGCGGAGCAAGTTATTGAAGATTTATTAGTGGAATTACCAGAAAAATATGAGAAAATGGTAACAACACCTCAATTGCTAGGTGTTCAAACATTGGCAGCGTCTGAAGTTGTATTACGTGTTATTGCTGAAGTTGAGCCGATGCAGCATGCAGTTATTGCGAGGGCTCTTCGCAAAGAGATTAAAAATCGTCTTGATTTACATGGGATTGAAATTCCATACCCACGTATGGTTTTATATAGTCGCGAAGAATTAGTTAGTGAAAAAGCAATTTAATAGTGGGAGGGATTTAGAGAATGGAGCAAAAGCAATATAACTTGTACGATGTTGTGGAAATGAAGAAAGCCCATCCATGCGGTGAAAATCGCTGGAAGATTATTCGTATGGGAATGGATATCCGCGTTAAGTGCGAGGGGTGTGACCATTCGGTAATGATTCCTCGAAGAGAGTTTGATCGCAAGGTGAAAAAAATACTTGTGAAGCATGAAGAATAGTGAAAAAGCAACGGCTGCGGTAGACAGCCGTTGCTTTTTTTCATTTGGTGGAAACTTGTCATTTTTTTCGTTACTATCTATAATGATGAAAGATTGAGACATAGGAGTGAAAAATATGGGATTAACGGCTGGGATTGTTGGATTACCTAACGTAGGGAAGTCCACTTTATTTAATGCAATTACACAAGCAGGAGCAGAATCTGCGAACTATCCATTCTGTACAATCGATCCAAACGTAGGGATTGTAGAAGTACCTGATGAGCGTTTAAATAAATTAACGGAATTAGTAGAACCGAAAAAAACTGTTCCGACTGTATTCGAATTTACTGATATCGCAGGTATCGTAAAAGGTGCGAGTAAAGGTGAAGGGTTAGGAAATAAATTCTTATCTCACATTCGTCAAGTAGATGCAATTTGCCAAGTTGTTCGTTGTTTTGAAGATGAAAATATTACGCACGTTTCAGGAAAAGTAGATCCAATTGATGACATTGAAACAATCAACTTAGAGCTAATCTTAGCGGATTTGGAATCTGTTGATAAACGTATCGAACGAGTTGCGAAGTTAGCAAGACAAAAAGATAAAGAAGCTGTATATGAGCATGAAATTTTAGTTCGTTTAAAAGAAGCTTTTGAAGAGGGAAAACCAGCTCGTACTGTTGAATTTACAGAAGAGCAAATGAAGATTGTTAAAGGCCTTCATTTACTTACAACGAAAGAAATGCTATACGTAGCAAACGTAAGTGAAGATGATATTATGGATCCTTCTGAAAATAAATATGTACAAATGGTAAAAGAATTTGCAGCAAATGAAAATTCACAAGTAATTGTTGTATGTGCAAAAATCGAATCAGAAATTGCTGAGTTAGATGAGGAAGAGAAGAAAGTATTCCTTGAAGAACTAGGTATTGAAGAATCTGGTTTAGATCAATTAATTCGTGCTGCATATGACTTGTTAGGACTTGCTACTTACTTCACAGCTGGTGTGCAAGAAGTACGTGCATGGACGTTTAAACAAGGTATGAAAGCACCACAATGTGCTGGTGTTATTCATACGGACTTTGAGCGTGGATTTATTCGTGCGGAAACAGTTTCTTATGCTGATTTAATGACAAATGGCTCTATGACAGCTGCAAAAGAAGCTGGTAAAGTACGTTTAGAAGGAAAAGAGTATATCGTAAAAGACGGAGATGTTATGCACTTCCGTTTTAATGTGTAATAACGATATTTCCTAGGAAAAATAAAGATATGAACTTGGCAAATATATGATATGTTTGCCAAGCTTTTTATTTATCGGTTAGTTGATTCATCTAACTTACTATGATATAATCTAAACTCGTGAGTAATTACTATATAATTAATTGCTCCTTGCCCATTATGGGCCGTTTAGACCAAAAGGAGGTGAAAGTGTAATGAGAAAGTACGAAATTATGTACATCATTCGTCCTGGCGTTGAAGAAGAAGCTCAAAAAGCTTTAGTTGAACGTTTCGCAGGTGTTTTAACAAACAATGGTGCAGAAATCATTAACACAAAAGAGTGGGGTAAGCGTCGTTTAGCTTACGAAATCAACGACTTACGTGAAGGTTTCTACATGATCTTAAACGTGAACTCTAACGCAGAAGCGATTAACGAATTCGACCGTTTAGCTAAGATCAACGAAGATATCCTTCGTCATATCGTTGTTAAAGAAGAAGAAAAATAATTAAGATATATAGGGAGAGTGGTTCGATTGATGAATCGTGTTATCCTCGTTGGTCGCTTAACTAAGGACCCTGACTTACGTTACACGCCTAATGGTGTTGCGGTAGCTACTTTTACGTTAGCTGTGAATCGCGCATTTGCGAATCAACAAGGTGAGCGTGAAGCTGACTTTATTAATTGTGTAATATGGCGTAAACAAGCAGAAAACGTGGCAAATTATTTGAAAAAAGGTAGCTTAGCAGGCGTAGATGGACGTCTTCAAACTCGTAATTACGATGGACAAGATGGTAAACGTGTATATGTAACAGAAGTTCTTGCGGAGAGCGTACAATTTTTAGAGCCGCGTAATGGCGGTGGGGAGCAACGAGGTTCGTTCAATCAGCAACCATCAGGAGCTGGTTACGGTAACCAAGGCTCTAACCCATTTGATCAGTCTAGTAATCCGGGTAACTCAGGTAACACTGGTAACTCTGGATTTACAAAGAATGATGATCCATTTTCGAATGTTGGTCAACCGATTGACATTTCGGACGACGATTTACCATTTTAATGGTATGAATCGGTTATTTTTAACAAAGAATGGAGGGAATAGACATGGCAGGACGCAAAGGTGGACGTGCGAAACGTCGTAAGGTGTGTTTCTTCACATCTAACGGCATCACTCGCATTGACTATAAAGATGTTGATTTATTAAAACGTTTCGTTTCTGAGCGTGGTAAAATTTTACCTCGTCGTGTAACAGGAACAAGCGCAAAATACCAACGCAAACTTACAGTTGCAATTAAACGTGCTCGTCAAATGGCACTTTTACCATATGTTGGTGAATAATAGCGTATGAAATGCACAGTAGAGTCGGACTCTACTGTGCATTTTGCTATGCTTTTCTTTTTTGAGAGAGAGGTTGGATGATGAAAAACACGAAATTTATTACTGAAGGTGCAGCGTTATTGGCTATATATGCCATTTTGTTACTTATATCTAGGTATGTTCCAATTTTAGGTACAATGGTAACGTTTGTGCTGCCGTTACCATTTATATTATTAACAGTAAGACATAAACTATCTAATATGCTTGTGATTTTTGTAGCGGCACTTTTTATTACAGTTATTGTGAGTCAGCCGATTAGTCTCATAAAGACGGTGATGTTTGGATTAATAGGCGTTGTATTAGGATATATGTATAAAAAAGGGAAAAAACCAGTGGAGATATTGATAGCTGGAACGCTTGCGTATTTAATTGGTATAATGCTCATTTATGTTGGAAGTATAAAGTTTTTCAACATAGATTTAATGAAGCAAATGCAAAATATGTTTAGTGAAAGTATGGTGCAAAGTGAAAAGATAGCAAATGCTGCTGGTATGCCAGTTAGTAAGGAACAAAAAGAGTTGTTTGCACAAATGAATGATATATTACAAACGTTATTTCCAAGTATACTTGTGCTAGTTTCTGTATGTTTTTCTTGGATCACAGTGCTAATATCCGGTAGTGTTTTGAGAAAGTTAAAGCACGACGTTACACCTTGGCCTAAATTTAAAGATATACAATTGCCAAAGAGTATTGTCTGGTATTACGTCATATTTATTTTGTTAGCAACTTTTCTAAAAGTAGAACCAACATCATATTTACATATGGTATTTTCTAACCTATATGTAATCTTTGCTTTGCTGCTCGTATTGCAAGGATTAACGTTTATCACCTTTTTAGCACACAGAAAAGGTTTTACTAGAGGTATTCCTATTATTAGTTTTATTGTATGTATGTTTATTCCAATGCTGTTTCCTCTTGTGACAATCTTAGGTATAATTGATTTAGGGATTTCATTGCGTTCTAAAATAGGGGAATAAAATAATATTCCTTACACTATTTTAATTTGTTTAACTAACTGGAAGGTGAGTTAGTTTTACTTTATAGGAGTTGTATACATGCCTGAATTTTATAAGAAACAGTGGTTTTTATATCCTGTTTACGTATTGGCATTTTTTGTGTTGGTGCTAATCTCGATTCTCTGTTATTTCCACTTAATCATGGGGATATCTTCCTTTTTTATTTTTAGCATCGTTTTCTTTTTAGTTATACGATTTGAACTTACCTTTCAAAGGAACTTTGAAAAGTATACGACAGATATGATTACTAGGGTAAAAAAAGTGAGTAACGAAGCATTCAACCAGATGCCAATCGGTATATTGTTATACAATAAGGAGTATGGGATTGATTGGGCAAATCCTTACTTGTCTTCATGCTTGGGGCAACATGCATTAGCTGGGTGGCATCTGTACGATGTATCAGAAACATTACTCCTTTTTATTAAAGGAGAGACTTCTGATGATATAGTATCTTTAAATAGTCGAAAGTTCCGTGTGTTTGTAAGGAAAGAAGAAAAACTAATTTATTTTTTTGATGTAACTGAGCAAACAGAGATTGAAAAAATGTATGAGGATCAGCGCACTGTTTTAGCTGTTATTTATTTAGATAATTACGATGAAGTTACACAAGGGTTAGATGATCAATTACGTACGAATATAACAAGTCTTGTGACGTCACGTCTAAATGAATGGGCCGTTAAGTATGGTGCATATTTGAAACGTGCATCTTCAGAAAGATTCTTCGTTGTACTAAATGAAAGTATTTTAGCGCAAATGGAGAAAGGGAAATTTAGTATTTTGGATCAAGTGCGTGAAGAAACATCAAAAAGGAATATACCACTTACATTAAGTGTTGGTGTTGGATCAGGTGATTTACCTTTATCAGAGCTTGGAGCGATGGCTCAATCTGGTTTAGACCTTGCGTTAGGAAGAGGAGGAGACCAAGTAGCTATTAAACAAGCGACGGGTAAAGTTAAGTTTTACGGTGGTAAGACGAATCCGGTTGAAAAGCGTACTCGTGTACGTGCTAGAGTTATTTCGCATGCATTAAAGGATTTAGTATTAGAAAGCAGTAATGTCATTATAATGGGGCATAGAGCTCCTGATATGGATGCGATTGGTGCAGCGATTGGTATTTTAAAGGTAGCTCAATTAAATGAGCGCAAAGGATATATTGTATTAGATGAAAATGATTCTGATAAAGGAATCAAACGTTTGATGGATAAAGTGAAACAAAATGAAGAGTTATGGTCACACTTTATTACACCAGGGCAAGCGATGGAATTTGCAAATGACGATTCATTACTTGTTGTTGTTGACACGCATAAACCTTCAATGGTGATGGAGGAAAAACTGTTACATAAGATTGAAAATGTAGTAGTTATTGACCATCATCGCCGTGGAGAAGATTTCATTGAGGACCCATTGCTTGTTTATATGGAGCCATACGCTTCTTCAACGGCAGAGCTTGTTACAGAATTACTTGAGTATCAACCTAAAAATTTAAAGATGACAATGTTAGAAGCAACAGCATTGTTAGCTGGTATTATTGTTGATACGAAAAGTTTTACATTCCGTACAGGCGCTCGCACATTTGATGCCGCTTCTTATTTACGCTCGCATGGCGCAGACACTGTACTTGTACAAGAACTTTTAAAAGAAGATATGGGTCAGTATTTACGAGTTGCAAAAGCCATTAAAAATGCGTACATTTATAAAAATGGAATTGCGATTGCTAAAGTTGATGGTGATGAATATTATGACCAAGTACTTATTGCACAATCAGCAGACACATTATTGACAATGACAGGTATCATTGCATCGTTTGTTATTGCAAAACGTGGAGAAAATTTCATTGGAATTAGTGGTAGATCTTTAGGTGAATTGAATGTACAGCTAATTATGGAGAATTTAGGAGGTGGCGGGCATTTAACAAATGCAGCCACACAAATGAAAAATGTTACAGTAGATGAAGCAGAGGAGAAGCTTCGATTTGTTATTGATGACTATTTACAGGGAGGCACACAATCATGAAAGTAATTTTTCTAAAAGACGTAAAAGGTAAAGGTAAAAAAGGAGAAATAAAAAACGTACCAGACGGTTATGCAAATAATTTCTTACTAAAACAAGGGTTAGCTGCCGAAGCGACAAACAGCAGTATGAAAACTTTGGATGCTCAAAAGCGTAAAGAGGAAAAAGATGCAGCAGCAGAGCTTGAAAATGCAAAACAATTAAAAGAAACATTAGAGAAATTAACTGTAGAATTAAAGGCGAAATCTGGAGAAGGTGGCCGTTTATTTGGTTCTATTACAAGCAAACAAATTGTAGATGCAATGCAAAAATCACACAAGATTAAACTTGATAAACGTAAATTTGAAATGGACGATGCAATACGTGCATTAGGTTATACAAACGTCACTGTAAAATTGCATCCGCAAGTAACAGCGGCAGTAAAAGTTCATGTTAGTGAACAATAAAAATAAATTAAGCAAGGAGGATTGCGCATGAGTGATGTACTGGCTGATCGTACCCCTCCGCATAATATAGAAGCAGAGCAGGCGGTTTTAGGGGCTATATTGATTGATCAAGATGCATTAACGTCAGCATCAGAGCTGTTGCTACCTGACTCGTTCTATCGAACGAAACATCAAAAGATTTTTGAAGTCATGCTTGGGTTGTCTGATAAGGGAGAACCAATCGACTTAGTAATAATGACATCAGCGATGGCTGATCAAGGGTTACTAGAAGAAGTTGGTGGGGTTTCTTATCTAGCAGAATTAGCAGAAGTTGTTCCAACAGCTGCAAACGTAGAATATTATGCACGCATCATCGCTGAAAAGGCACTTTTACGTCGTTTAATTCGAACGGCGACTCATATTGTATCGGATGGATACGAGCGAGAAGATGATGTGGACGGCCTTTTAAATGAGGCTGAGAAAAAAATATTAGAAGTATCACATCAAACAAATGCAAAAGCATTCCAAAACATTAAAGATGTTCTTGTAGATGCTTATGATAAAATTGAACTTTTGCATAATCAAAAAGGTGAAGTTACCGGGATACCAACTGGATTTACTGAATTAGATAAGATGACCGCGGGTTTTCAGCGAAATGATTTAATCATCGTAGCAGCGCGTCCGTCGGTGGGGAAAACTGCATTTTCATTAAATATCGCACAAAACGTAGCGACGAAAACGGATGAAAATGTAGCGATTTTTAGTTTGGAGATGGGCTCTGATCAGCTTGTTATGCGTATGCTTTGTGCAGAAGGAAATATTGATGCGCAAAGACTCCGTACCGGTTCATTAACTTCTGATGATTGGGCGAAATTAACAATGGCGATGGGTAGCCTTTCTAATGCTGGTATATATATTGATGATACACCAGGGATTAAAGTAAATGAAATTCGAGCAAAATGTCGTAGATTAAAGCAAGAACAAGGTCTTGGGATGGTTTTGATTGACTATTTACAGCTTATTCAAGGAAGTGGGAAATCAGGAGAAAACCGTCAGCAGGAAGTATCTGAGATTTCTCGTACATTAAAAGGGATTGCACGTGAATTGCAAGTACCTGTTATCGCCTTGTCACAGTTATCTCGTGGTGTAGAATCTCGTCAAGATAAACGTCCGATGATGTCTGACATTCGTGAATCAGGAAGTATCGAGCAGGATGCTGACATTGTAGCCTTCCTATATCGTGAAGATTACTATGATCGTGAAACAGAAAATAAAAATACAATTGAAATTATCATTGCAAAACAACGTAATGGTCCGGTAGGTTCAGTAGAGCTTGCGTTTGTTAAGGAATTTAATAAATTCGTCAACTTAGAACGCCGTTTTGAGGGTGGACATGCACCGCACGCATAAAGGCAGTATAAAAAAGAAACACATTTCTTATAATAAGATGTGTTTCTTTTTTTTTATATGAAAGATAGGGCTTTCATAAGGTGAATATGTAATTCTTACGAACGAAAACGTTTTTCGATAAAAAAATGTTCGCTTTTTGGTTGACTTCTCTTTCTGTTTTGGTACAATTATATTGTTTGAATAGATCGTTTGAAAATTGCGGAGGTGCTTTAATAATGTCTTCAGTAGTAGTTGTAGGAACACAATGGGGCGACGAAGGAAAAGGTAAAATCACTGATTTTCTTTCTGAGCATGCGGAAGTAGTTGCAAGATATCAAGGTGGAAATAACGCGGGACATACAATTGTTTTCGGCGGAGTTAAATATAAATTACACTTAATTCCATCTGGTATTTTCTATAAAGAGAAAATTTGTGTAATCGGAAACGGCTTAGTAGTAGATCCGAAAGCATTACTTGAAGAGTTAAAATATTTACATGATCGTGGTGTAAGTACTGATAATTTACGTGTAAGTAACCGTGCGCACGTTATCTTACCTTATCACTTAAAACAAGATGAGTTAGAAGAAGCGAGTAAAGGTGATAACAAAATCGGTACAACGAAAAAAGGTATCGGTCCTGCATATATGGATAAAGCTGCTCGTATCGGTATCCGTATGGCTGATCTTTTAGACCGTGAAGCATTTAAAGAGAAGCTTGAGCGCAATTTAGTAGAAAAAAATCGTTTATTTGAAAAAATGTACGATACAGAAGGTTTCAGCGTAGAAGAAATCTTTGAAGAGTACTTCGAATATGGACAACAAATCGCACAATATGTATGCGACACATCTGTTGTATTAAATGATGCACTAGATAACAATCACCGTGTATTATTTGAAGGTGCACAAGGTGTTATGCTTGATATTGACCACGGTACGTACCCATTCGTTACATCTTCTAACCCGATTGCTGGTGGTGTAACAGTTGGAACTGGAGTTGGTCCTGCGAAAGTTACTCGCGTTGTAGGTGTATGTAAAGCATATACAAGCCGTGTTGGTGACGGTCCATTTCCTACTGAACTTAATGATGAAATTGGTCATCAAATTCGTGAAGTTGGTCGTGAATATGGAACAACAACTGGTCGTCCGCGCCGCGTAGGTTGGTTCGATAGTGTTGTTGTAAGACATGCACGTCGCGTTAGTGGTTTAACAGATTTATCATTAAACTCTATCGATGTATTAACAGGTATTCCAACTCTTAAAATCTGTGTTGCTTACAAATATAACGGAGAAGTTTTAGATGAAGTTCCAGCAAACTTAAACATTTTAGCGAAATGTGAGCCTGTATATGAAGAGCTTCCAGGTTGGACAGAAGATGTTACTGCTGTGAAATCATTGGATGAACTTCCTGAAAATGCAAGAAAATACATAGAGCGTGTTTCTGAATTAACAGGAATCCAATTATCTATGTTCTCGGTTGGACCAGATCGTAATCAAACAAATATCGTTCGTAATGTATACGAAGCTTAATTGATATA
This sequence comes from Bacillus cereus group sp. BfR-BA-01316, assembly GCF_022664195.1. Taxonomy (NCBI): domain Bacteria; kingdom Bacillati; phylum Bacillota; class Bacilli; order Caryophanales; family Bacillaceae; genus Bacillus; species Bacillus cereus group sp. BfR-BA-01316. The sequence continues at coordinate 114,088 of NZ_JAKUGX010000008.1, read as the reverse complement.
AGAAATTGATTTTTTTAAGAAAAAACTCATGTTTTCATGAGTTTTTTCTTATCTTTTATAAAAAAATAAAAAAAGGTATTGCAAAAACAAAGGATAACATGTTATGATATGTCTTGTCGTCACGAAAATATGACGTTGGTGAGTATGAGCCATTAGCTCAGTTGGTAGAGCATCTGACTTTTAATCAGAGGGTCGAAGGTTCGAATCCTTCATGGCTCACCATTTTATTTTTCGTGGCCCGTTGGTCAAGTGGTTAAGACACCGCCCTTTCACGGCGGTAACACGGGTTCGAATCCCGTACGGGTCATGTTTTTTTATGTTCATTTTTGGTCCCGTGGTGTAGTGGTTAACATGCCTGCCTGTCACGCAGGAGATCGCCGGTTCGACCCCGGTCGGGACCGCCACTTTTGTTTATACCACCATTAGTGGTTTTATATATAGTTTTGGCTCGGTAGCTCAGTCGGTAGAGCAGAGGACTGAAAATCCTCGTGTCGGCGGTTCGATTCCGTCCCGAGCCACTCTCAGGATATTAAGTGGGCCCACTTAATATCCTTTTTATTTATGTAATTTTACAAAATTGAGTAGTTATTTTAAAATAGAATGAGGAGCCTCTAGCAGTTGAAGCTAGAGGTTTTTCTATAGATCGTATAAGATTCCATGTAAAAGTGGATCGTATATGAGTCTATGAGAATAGAGGAGAAAATAATTAAACAGAGGGCGCGGTCATATAGGGACATACTATATAAGCGTCAATGTGTTTAGGGATGATTGACCATATTTTTATAAGGAGGAAATAGGCGATGATGGGAAAGAAAATTTTAGTAGTTGATGATGAAAAGCCGATTGCGGATATTTTGAAGTTCAACCTAGAAAAAGAAGGTTTTGAAATTGTAATGGCGCATGATGGTGATGAGGCGATTGCAAAAGCAAATGAAGAACAGCCAGATATGGTTTTATTAGATATTATGTTACCGGGAAAAGACGGTTTAGAGGTATGTCGTGAAATACGTAAAAGCTCAGAAATGCCAATTATTATGCTTACAGCAAAAGACTCTGAAATTGATAAAGTATTAGGGCTTGAGCTTGGGGCAGATGATTATGTAACGAAGCCATTTAGTACGAGGGAGTTACTTGCTCGTGTGAAAGCGAATTTACGTCGCCATCAGCAGGGTGGTGCTGCAGAGAAAGAAGAAAATACCGAAATGGTTATTGGACCAATCGTTATCAATTCGAACGCTTATAGTGTAACGAAGCGTGAAGAAAGCATTGAGCTTACACATCGTGAATTTGAATTACTACATTATTTAGCGAAGCATTTAGGTCAAGTTATGACTCGTGAACATTTATTACAAACAGTTTGGGGTTATGATTATTTTGGAGATGTACGTACAGTAGACGTAACGGTACGTCGTTTACGCGAAAAAATTGAAGATAATCCAAGTCATCCTACTTTAATTGTAACTAGACGTGGGGTAGGGTATTACTTGCGTGACCCAGAACAGGAATAGTATATGAAGAAAGTTGGTTTTTTTCAATCTATTCATTTAAAATTTGTGCTCATATATATGCTGTTAATATTAATAGCAATGCAAGTAATTGGTGTATATTTCGTCAGGGAATTAGAAAAAAGCCTTGTAAAAGGCTTTCAAGATTCCTTAACGCAGCAAACAAACTTACTTTCTTATAACCTGAAGCAAGAGTTTGTAAAAGAACGTCCTAAAACAGAATCAGTAGATAAAGCTATTAATGATTCGATTCAAAAATTCGCGTCAGATCGTAAGAGAGATATTCAAGAAGTAAGTGTAATTGATTCTACTAAAAAATTAATGGCAATTTCAGACGCGTCTAAGCAAAACAAGGTAGGACGAACGTCAGCAGACACAGCTGTACAACGGGTAATGGTACAAAAAAAACCAGAGTCAAAGGTTGAGAAAGACGTGAAAACGGGTCATCGGGTTCAAGTGATGATTACTCCTATTCTAAAAGAGCAAGAAGGAGAGGTACTTGGCGTCATTCGTATTGTTGCATCTATGGAAGATGTGTATAAACAAATGAAGGATATAAACCAAATTTTCGCGACAGGGACAGTAATTGCTTTATTAGTAACAGCTGTACTTGGAATTTTATTGGCTCAAACAATCACGAGACCAATTTCAGATATGCGAAGACAAGCAATTGAAATGGCGAAAGGAAATTATTCGCGAAAAGTAAAGGTGCATAGTCATGATGAGATTGGACAATTAGCATTATCTTTTAATAATTTATCTAAAAAATTACAACAAGCTCGTTCCTCCACAGAAAGTGAAAGACGAAAATTATCATCCGTTTTATCACATATGACAGATGGAGTAATTGCTACTGATCGAAAAGGCGACATCATTTTATTAAATGATCCTGCGGAAAAAATGTTAAATGTTTCGCGTGAAACGGCACTAGATCAATCAGTCTTAGAAGTGTTAGGGATACAAGAAGAATTTACGTTGGATCATTTATATGAAGAACCTGATTCAGTTTTATTAGATTTTAGTACGAGAAATGAACCATATATTTTACGTGCTAGTTTCTCTGTCATTCAAAAAGAAACAGGGAAGGCAAATGGTTTAATTGCTGTATTATATGATGTAACGGAGCAGGAGCGTATAGAGCGAGAACGTCGTGAGTTTGTTGCAAACGTATCTCATGAGCTAAGAACACCGTTAACAACGATGCGCAGTTACTTAGAAGCACTTACGGATGGTGCATGGCAAGATCCGAATATCGCACCGCAATTTTTAACGGTTACACAAGAAGAAACAGAAAGAATGATCAGACTTGTAAATGCATTGTTACAACTATCTAAACTAGATAGTACTGAACATCGTTTAATGAAGGAGTTTGTCGACTTTACTGATTTCTTCAATAATGTTATCGATCGTTTTGAAATGTCTAAAGAGCAAAATGTAAGTTTCAAACGATCCTTCTCTAAGAAATCTCGATTTATTGATATGGATGCGGACAAAATTACACAAGTTTTATATAACATTATTTCCAATGCATTAAAGTATTCGCCAGAAGGTGGTACAGTAACATATCGCCTGCGTGATCGTGGTGAGTTATTAGAGATTAGTGTGAGTGATCAAGGAATGGGAATCCCGAAGGAAAATGTAGATAAAATATTTGAACGTTTTTACCGTGTAGATAAAGCTCGCTCAAGGCAAATGGGTGGTACAGGTCTTGGATTAGCCATTGCGAAAGAAATGATTGAGGCACATGGCGGCTCGATTTGGGCGAAAAGTGAAGAAGGAAAAGGGACAACTATTTATTTCACACTGCCAATGGCGGCGGATGAAGAGGACGATTGGGAATGAGCATGGAAAACTTTAAAACGATAGTTCTAATTAATTTAGTTGTTATTAGCCTATTTCTTACTTTTAACTTATGGACATATGTTCCTGATTCTAATTCGATACAAAATGCAAAATTTGTTCAAGGGAATGAAGAGATAAATCCAATAAAACTTTCGGAGGTTGTTCACCCATCTTCTGTCATTGTTCATAAAGAGAAAAATCATTATGTGAGTGAAAACAAGAATAATGTGGATTTAATTTATAGAATTCTTGAAAATGGAGAGTTATATGATTTTAGGGAAATAACAGGGACAGTTCCTAAAGGTGATTTTCTTTCGTATGTACATGGAGAAGAAAAAATCGAATTTGTTTTTCCTACAAACATTCCACTGGGTACGATTAAAAGTATGTTTAATTGTAAAGATAAAAACATAGAAGATAATAGGAGTTTCAATCGTATTATAATTGATCCTTCTCGAAGTAAGGACCAAGAAATTAAAATTAGTTTTGTTTCCTATGATACTTATCCTTATCGTAAAATATATCAAGCAAAATTGAGTGGTGTTGATGTAAAGGATGTTATAAATGCTCAAAATCAACTTATAACAGTAGCGAGACCGTATTTTGAATATCAAATAAGTGATAGAAAAAAACTTTACTTACCAGATGGAATTACGGAAATAAGTGAGGTAGAGTATTTTGGATCTAGGTTAGAAGAGGATACATTTAAAAATGCATTATTTAGTGATCCGCGTTATTTAAGTCCTATTTCTGAGAAATCAAAGGAAACATTTACAGATGGTATACGTTCTATGGAAATTGATCAGTCAAATGCAATGTTGAAATACAAAAACTCTGCTGTACACAGTGATGAATCTATGGATAATGCAACACTTTTACAAAAAAGTTTTGACTTTGTAAGTGGACATAGTGGTGCCTTAAGACTCTATCGTTTTGATTATATTAATAAGGGGAAAACGTCTTTCCGTTTATATGAGGATGGGTTACCTGTATTTAATAGCGATGGAATGGCAGAATTAAAGCAAGCATGGGGTTCAGGTGAAATCATGCAGTATGAAAGATCTCTTTTTGATCCAAGTTTCAAATTACCTAGTAAACAACTAACAACTTCTCTCGCATCGGGTCAGACCGTGATGGCATCATTAGAGAATAATCCGCAAATTGATAAAAATTTAATTCAGGATGTTGGAATTGGTTATAAGTTATCATTGGAAGATTCCATCAACGAAGGAAAAAACGTTATTTTAAAGCCGATATGGTATGTAAAATGTGAAGAAAATGGTAAGCAACAAATATTTGAATGGAGTGAGGAGGGACTAAATGGATTGGGATCGAATTAAAACCATATTTATTGTGACCTTTTTTGTTTTAGACCTCTTTCTTATCTTTCAGTTCATTCAAAAGCAAGATAGTAATCAATTGGAACTTGTGACGGAAACGAAAATCGATCAACAATTAAGGGCTGGAAAGATTACTATGGGGAACTTTCCTAAAGAACCGAAAAAAGAGTCATTTATAATGGCAAAAAATAAGGGTTTCAAAGAAGATGATGTGCAGTCTTTAAAAAACCAGACAGCACATGTGCAAGACGAATACCAAATAGAAAGTAAATTAAAAGAGCCTTTTTTAAATACGAAATCATTGTCAAAAGATAAGTATAATGATTTTTTGAAAAACTACGTGCTTGACGGACAGAAGTACGAGTTCGGGGCAATGAAAGACTCCAAAATTTATTTCTTCCAAAAGTATAAGGATAAACCGATTTTTTACAACAATCATGCAATGATTGTTGTAGATTTGAATGAAAAAAATGAGCTTGTTTCGTATACACAAACAATGTTAACGGATTTGAAGGAAATGGGCGAAAGCGAAAAGACGAAAGAACAAGAAATTATCACTGCTCAAACAGCTTTAGAAAATATATATTTGAAAAATAAAATTGCAGAAAATACGCACGTGAAAGAGGCGCAGATTGGATATGCGACTCTTGCGGAGTCTTCTTCTAATATACAAGTGCTTGCTCCAACATGGAACTTAAAGACAGAACAGAAAAAGGATTTTTTTGTGAATGCAATTGAAGGGCAAGTTATGGAATTAGGGGAAACTCAAGTGCCGGAAGAACATAATGGAGTGAGAAAGAATGAGTATGCATTTTAGTGTACTTGCAAGTGGAAGTACAGGGAATATGCTATATGTAGGAACAGATGAAAAAAACCTGCTCGTCGATGCAGGTTTAAGTGGTAAAGCTACAGAGGCTTTATTTAAACAAGCTGAACTGAATATAAATGACATATCAGGTATTCTTGTAACACATGAGCATAGTGACCATATTAAAGGATTAGGTGTATTGGCGCGTAAATATGATTTACCTGTTTATGCGAACGAGAAAACATGGAATGCAATGGAACATTTAATAGGTAATATCCCAACTGATCAAAAATTCATTTTCTCAGTAGGAGACGTGAAAACATTTGGGGATATTGAAGTTGAATCATTTGGTGTTTCTCACGATGCGGCAGAACCGATGTTTTACGCTTTTCATAACAATAATAGAAAGTTAGCTCTTATTACAGATACGGGCTACGTAAGTGACCGTATGAAAGGTGTTATTAAGGGAGCGAATGCTTTCGTATTTGAAAGCAATCATGATGTGGAAATGCTTCGTATGGGACGCTATCCATGGAGCATTAAGCGACGTATTTTAAGCGACGTTGGCCACGTTTGTAATGAGGACGCTGCATTAGCGATGGCTGATGTTATTACAGACGAGACAAAACACATTTATTTAGCGCATTTAAGCTTAGATAATAACATGAAAGAATTAGCGCGTATGTCTGTATCACAAGTATTAGAAGAAAAAGGTTTTGGGGTTGGAGAATCCTTTGAAATACATGATACAGATCAAAAAATACCTACGAAAATTCAATACGTATAATTCTTCATTTTAGTAAATAATAAAGGTGAATATAGTTGTTTTCAGGAAGATAGGTGAACAAATATGTCCTTTATTGATGAAGAAAAATATCGTATTAAACGCGCAGGGAAAAAGAAACATAAAGGTATTTTCATTTCTAGCATAGCGGGAACAATTGTAGGGGCTTCATTATTTGCATTTGGAGCTCCTTTATTTTCAAATCATGCAGGTAAGCTTCCACAAGCTGAAGCAAGTGAAAAAAATATGGCTGAAGCCCAAAGTGGAAATGGTCCTGTTAAACAGATTAGCTTTGTAGACGCTGTTGATCGTGCCTCAGAGGCTGTTGTTGGTGTTATTAATATTCAACGAGATGATTTTTCAGAGGCTGATTCGGAAGCTGGTACAGGCTCTGGTGTGATTTATAAGAGAACAGATGGACATGCGTATATTGTAACGAATAACCACGTTGTTGCTGGGGCGAATCGTATTGAAGTGAGCTTAAGTGACGGTAAGAAAATTCCAGGTAAAGTATTAGGAACCGATGTAGTCACGGATTTAGCGGTACTCGAAATAGATGCGAAGCATGTGAAGAAAGTGATTGAAATTGGCGACTCTAATACCGTTCGTAGAGGAGAACCAGTTATTGCGATTGGAAATCCACTTGGGTTACAATTTTCCGGAACTGTCACACAAGGTATTATTTCGGCTAATGAGCGTATTGTTCCTGTAGATTTAGATCAAGATGGACATTACGATTGGCAAGTAGAAGTATTGCAAACAGATGCGGCAATTAATCCAGGTAATAGTGGTGGAGCGCTTGTAAATGTAGCGGGACAATTAATAGGTATTAACTCAATGAAAATTGCAGCAAAAGAAGTAGAGGGAATTGGACTAGCTATTCCAGTTACGAGAGCTGTTCCTATTATGAATGAACTAGAAAAGTACGGTAAAGTAAGAAGACCTTACGTTGGGATTGAACTAAGATCATTAAATGAGATTCCGAGTTACTATTGGTCAAAAACGTTACACTTACCAGGTAACGTAACAGAAGGAGTTTGCATTTTAGATGTGAAAAGTCCTTCGCCAGGTACGGATGCGGGTCTTAGAGAACATGATGTTATTGTGGCGGTAGATGGAAAAGTGGTGCACGATATTATTGAGTTCCGCACGGCCTTATATAATAAAAAAATTAATGATGAAATGACTCTTACGTTTTATCGTGGTACAAAACGAGCGACAACAACGGTGAAATTAGGCATTCAAAAGTATTAAAAACAGGAGGGCCTACCTCCTGTTTTCTATTGTAGAAAAGTGAGGTGAAGAATATGAATTTACCTTGTTGTTTAGAACATGTTGAATTAGCATTAGATATCATTGTGGATGAGTGTGAAGTCGCACCGGTTATTAACAATGTGGATAACTCTGAAGAAGAGAAAAAAACATGTGAATTTTGTCAAAACGAGGCGACATATGTTGTATCGAACACAGATTCTCACACAATATGTGGGTAACATTTGTGGATATGTGGATAAGTCCTGTGGATAACGTGTTTGTAAGGTGGGGAATAGATGTGAATATCTCGATTATTTCAATCGGAAAATTAAAAGAAAAATACTTAAAACAAGGTATAGCAGAATACTTAAAACGATTATCTTCTTACGCAAAAGTAGAAGTAATTGAATTGCCAGATGAAAAGGCACCAGAAAATTTAAGTGCAGCAGAAATGTTAATTGTAAAAGAAAAAGAAGGTATACGTATACTGGATAAAATTTCTGATGATACGCACGTCATTGCATTAGCGATAGAAGGAAAACAAAAATCATCAGAAGAATTTGCAGCAAGTATAGATCGCCTTGCTACATATGGAAAGAGCAAAATCACATTTGTAATTGGTGGATCACTGGGGCTTAGTTCTGAAGTAATGAAGCGTTCAAACGAATCTCTTTCTTTCTCAAAGATGACATTACCACATCAATTAATGCGATTAGTATTGCTTGAGCAAGTGTATAGAGCGTTTCGTATTAATCGCGGTGAACCGTATCATAAATAGTGGGTAATAATTGAAAGTTAATAATGCCCTATTTATTAAAATAAATTATAATTGGTTGTATATGTAATAAAAATATGATCAAAAAATTAGCACTTATCTTTACAGGATAGAGTGCTTTTTTCTATATGTAATTCATTATTTTAGATTTAGTCGATACATAATTAAAAGGGGAGATGTAAGTATTTGGTGAAATAAAGCATAATCAATATAGGAAAAAAGAAGTATTAGATGTAATTAGGGGGGCTTAACATAGTTAGGGGAAATATGAAAAAAGTACTTATATCATTACTAAAAAATCCATTATTAATAATTGGGTACTGGATTTTTTGTTATGAGTTAGCTTTGTTATGTATGTATGGGAGAATGAATAATAATATTTATATTCTGTTACTATGTGTAGTATTTTTAATCCTTATCATTATAGTTACTACAATTAAAGTTATAAAAAATGGGGAACATGAATCGTCCAAATTAATAAATATAAAAGGATGGAAATATTGTTCCGTTATCATCATTATTTTTATAACGTTTTTTTATGGGATGAAAATTTATAAAAGTGCAACAAATTATGGTGGTAGACTAGCATGGTTTATAGAAAGCATAAAACATGAAAGATCAGTTGAACTTGAGCGTGATAATATATATAAATATGGTGTAGAGGGTATTTTTGAAGATATAAATAAAAAATATACTTTGCCAAAGAAGTTATATATTTCAGATGGTTTTACATTAGAATTCAACTCAGATGGAACAATAACCTCATTTGATACCTTTCTTTATGGGAAAAATGCTGCTGGAAAAGAGGAAAGTTATTTAATATCTTATAATAAAAACAAATCAAAAGATATTTTTATAAGACTATATGGGCATGTTAATGCTGATTATAATGAAGATAAATTAGTAAAACCTTTAATTGAAACGGTTCAGGCCATCCCAGTTAAACAAATTGTTAGTAAGTGGAATGAAAATCAGTATGGGCTAATTTACTATGGGAAAAGGAATTGGGGTTATAATACAGCAGGAATTATTAATATTAATAAAGATGGGAAATTAGAGAAGTTAAAAGAAGCAAAATCCGAAATAATTGGATATACGGTATCTATATTTATCCCTGGAAAAGAGAAGGAGATAGTACCTGCTAGATATAATCTACTAGGTAATTCCGATTGGAGTAAGGAAAGTAGTTCTAAAAAGGAAAAGAAGGATGTAACTAATAATAATGAGCAATTTTACTTTTCAAAAGAAGTGGGTTATAAACTAACTGTTATAGATAAAGCATTAGGGAGTACCTTTTATTCACTAAGCAAGACAATTGATGGTGGGGAAACATGGGGAGTTATAAATGAAGACCCGTTTAATGAAGCGGTTGGTAGTGCATCAGGAATTATCTTTTTTAATGAGAAGCTCGGATTTTTAAGGGCAGCCAGGCCCTCAGGAACTGAAGGGGGACTATACCGTACAGATGATGGGGGTAAAACCTTTAAAAAGGTGAGCTATACGAATCATGAGGTGAAGCTAGAAAGTGGACAATTAATAAATCCATTTGATTTTCCTAATATGCCTTATGAGAAGGATGGAGTTTTTAACATGCTAGTGGGTCAAGGAGAAGATGGAGATTACAATGGTAATAGTAGTATACTTTATCAATCCAAAGATCAAGGTGAAACATGGGAATATGTAAAAGAGGTTAAAGGTAATTAATAGTGGGAAGACCATTGGACAAAAATCACCGATGGTCTTTTAAATATTAATAGATGGTATGTAGATTTCCTAAAATAAGTATGTTTCTATTTCTAAAAAAGTATGCTGTAATATGAAGAGGAAAAAGTATAAGTAGTCAGAGAAGTGAGGAATTAAAGGTGAAGAAGTTTAAAAAGTTTTACTTAGAGATTACGAGCGTATGTAATCTTGCGTGCAGCTTTTGTCCGCCGACGGAAAGGCAGAAGCAATTCATTTCTGTGGAGGATTTTGCTAAAAGATTAGACCAAATTAAACCTCATACAGACTATATTTATTTGCACGTGAAGGGTGAGCCGTTGCTCCATCCGAAAATAGATCAACTATTAGATTTAAGCCATGAAAAAGGATTTAAAGTTAATATTACAACGAACGGAACGTTAATTAATAAAAGAAGGCATAGACTGTTAAATAAGCCTGCTTTAAGACAAATGAATTTTTCACTGCACAGTTTTGATGGACACCCAGGATCGCAAGATAAAGAGGGCTATGTAAGGAGTATACTTTCTTTCATTAGAGAAGCGACGAGTCAATCGGATTTAATTGTTTCGCTAAGGTTATGGAATTTAACTCAGGATAACAAAACGAATCTTGAAATTCAGCGGAATAGAGATTTATTATCTATTATCGAAAAAGAGTTTGATCTTTCTTATAACATTGAAGAGAAGCTCACGCCAGGAAAAGGTATAAAAATTGCGGAACGTGTATTTATTAATCAAGATTATGAATTCCAGTGGCCGGCATTACATGAAGAAGAGGATGATGGAAAAGGTTTCTGTCATGGACTTCGTAATCAGGCTGGAATCTTAGCGAACGGAACTGTTATTCCTTGCTGTTTAGATGGTGAGGGGATTATTAACCTTGGAAATATTAATAATGATTCATTCTCTAATATTATTGAAGGCGATAGAGCGCAAAATATTGTAGATGGATTTTCAAAAAGGGTTGCAGTAGAAGAACTGTGTAGAAAGTGCGGATACCGCAAAAGATTTGGAAAGTAAATATAGAATAAGCCCTCATAAAACGAGGGCTTATTTTTATTCTTGATAAGAGTGCTCTAGTTCATCAATTAAGGAACCGACGTAAGAAACAGCTTTACGGATTGCATCTGGTTTTGACATATCGACTCCAGCGTGTTTCATTAATTCGAGTGGTTTCATCGTACCGCCTGCGCGGAGTACGTTGAGCCAGCGATCAACAGCAGGCTGTCCCTCTTCCTTAATCATTTGGGCTACAGCGGTAGATGCAGTTAGGCCTGCTGAATATGTGTAAGAATATAAGCCCATGTAATAGTGAGGTTGACGCATCCATGTTAAACCGGCACCTTCATCGATTTCTACTGAATCTCCCCAGAATGTAGAAAGGACATTTGTTTTTATTTCAGTTAAAGTGGTGGCTGTAAGTGCTTGTCCTTCCTCTGCTATGGCATATACTCTTCTCTGATATTCTCCTTCAAGTAAATGAGTAACAAAGTTATGGTAGTACGTGCCGAGTAGTTGCAGAATAACCCATCTGCGCATTCTCTTGTCTTCCGTTGTCGCAAGTAAATGCTGAGCTAATAGTAATTCATTCATCGTTGATGGAGCTTCAACAAAGTACATAGATGGACGCACATTCATAATACGCTGATTTTTATTTGCTAAATAAAAATGACCAGCATGTCCAAATTCATGAGCTAATGTGAAACACCCGCGCATCGTACCCTGCCATGTAATTAAAATATAAGGGTGAGAACCGTATGGGCTAGAGCAGAAGGCACCTGTTGATTTTCCAACGTTATCTGCAAGGTCTACCCATCTTTCTTTGAAGCCCTTTTCGATAATGGAACTATATTCATTTCCTAATACTTTTAAAGAATCTTGAATGAGTTTGCCAGCTTCTTCGTAAGTGATTGTTGGATTAAATTCAGGATCTAACGGTGCATGTAAATCGCAGAAGAGCATTTGATCGAGACCTAATACTTTCTTTTTTAAATCTGCAAAACGGCGCATATGAGGCGCTAATTCATTATAAATAATATTTAGTTGGTTGTTATACATTTCAAGTGGAACTTTTTGAGGCTCTAAAAGCATATGAGTAGCGGATTCATATTTGCGTAAACGCGAAAGTGTCACTTGTTTTTTTACTTCAGTAGCATATGTTGTTGCAACTGTATTTTTATATCGTTGCAATGTGGAAACAAATGATGAATATGCCTTTCTACGTAAATATGCGCTTGGAGAAAATTCATATTTGCTTTCAAATAATGCAAATGATACAGGCAAATCATTTCCCTGTTCATCTTGTATAGGAGGGAAATCCATATCGGCTAATTTAGTCATGCCATAAATTTTGTAGGGGGAACTATGAACTTCGCCGAGTGCAGCAAGAGCTTCTTCTGTTTCAGGTGAGAGAGTGTGCTGCCTCTTTTTAAGTATTTCTAGTAACGATTTACGGAAAGGTTCGAGCTTTGTTTCCGCAGTTAAATATTTTTCAATTGTTCCTTCTTCAAATGAGAGAATTTCGTTATAAATAAAGGATAGTGCAGTATGTACTTGCGTCCCTAAAGCGGAAATTTTGGAAGAGTTCGCTTGAATAACTGGATCTGTACGATCAGCGGATTCTTTTAAATATGCATATGTGTTGAGTTTTGTTAACTTCATTAAAAGCTCTTCTTCTAAAAGTAGGCAATTTAATAAGGTAGCGGGGCCAGTGTGTAATTGTCCTTTAAATGCATCAAGTTTTTTTATATCGTCTGTTAATACACTTAGTGCAGTTCCCCACTCTTTGTCAGATTCGTATAAATCAGAAAGATCCCATGTCAATTCAGTTGAGACTTCTGCGCGAATAAGGCGTTTCTCAATTACATTTTTCATTTGTTATATCCCCCTTATTATAAGTATCTAAAAATATAATACTAGAAAATTCAATTAAATGAAAATATTTAACATTTTTATACATGAAAAAGAAGGACAAGCATTTTTATGCTTGTCCTTCGAGTTAAATTTAAGAATTAATATACTTTATCGCCGTTGAAAATAGAGTTTTTCACGACTACATAATCTACAGTGCGAATTGCGTCTAATTTTGTTCCGCCAGCGTAAGAAATAGAAGACTGAAGATCTTGCTCCATTTCGATTAAAGTGTCTTCTAAAGAACCTTTATGCTCAACGAACATTTTCTTACCTTCAACGTTTTTTTTCTCACCTTTTTGGAATTCAGAAGCTGAACCGAAGTACTCTTTATAAAGTTTGCCATCTTTTTCAATTGTTTCCCCTGGAGACTCTTCATGACCAGCGAATAGAGAACCGACCATAACCATAGTCGCTCCAAATCGAATAGATTTAGCTACGTCGCCATGTGTACGAATACCACCGTCAGCGATAATTGGCTTACTTGCAGCTTTTGCACACCAGCGAAGTGCAGCTAGCTGCCAACCACCAGTCCCAAAGCCTGTTTTAATTTTAGTAATACAAACTTTACCAGGTCCAATACCAACTTTTGTTGCGTCAGCACCAGCGTTTTCTAATTCTCTTACCGCTTCTGGAGTTCCAACGTTTCCAGCGATAACGAAGCTTTCTGGTAAATGTTTTTTAATATGTTGAATCATATTGATCACAGCATTAGAATGACCGTGTGCGATATCGATTGTAATGTATTCAGGTGAAAGTTGCTCAGCAGCTAATTGTTGTACGAATTCATACTCGTCTTCTTTAACACCAACACTGATTGAAGCAATTAATCCACGTGATTGCATATCTCTAATGAATGAGATGCGTTTCTCTGGTTGGAAACGATGCATAATATAGAAGTAATTATTTTCAGCTAAATAAGTTGCGATTCTTTCGTCAATAATCGTTTGCATATTTGCAGGTACGACAGGTAATTTAAATTTATGTTTTCCTAAAGTGACAGTTGTATCACACTCAGATCGGCTATTTACAATACATTTTGCAGGAATTAATTGAATATCTTCATAGTCAAATACGTTTTCCATCATTTGCACCCCTAAAATACGAATATTTTACATAGTTTACTTAAAAATGTTCGTCCAAATGATAATTTACAGTATTTTTAGTAATAAGTCAAAGGTTTTAATGTTTAATTTTAAAAAATAAAGTTTATTTAATGTTTTTGGATTTATATGGATATAATATATTTTAATGTATAATTGATTAATGTAGAATTATGTAGGGAGAATAATAGATAAATATATTAATTTAGGAGAGATTTTATGGGACGATTAGTGTATATGGATTGGCTACGTGTATTAGCGACAATTGCGGTCGTTACAATTCACGTTGCTGCTGGTTATGTTTCTACGTTAGATTCAAATAACGTGTCGCGTTGGCTGGCTGGTAATTTTTACGATTCACTTTCGCGTGCTAGTGTACCAATTTTTGTAATGATTAGTGGAGCCCTATTATTAAAGGGAACAAAAGATACTTCTATTGGGGAATTTTTAAGGAAACGTGCAAGTAAAGTGATTATACCTTTTATAGGTTGGAGTGCTATATTTTACATCTATGGGGCTTGCGTAGGATATTTTCCGGCTTCTTTAAAGCAAGGGATAAAGTACTTTTTAACAAATAGTATCGGGTTACATCTATGGTTCTTATATATGATTGTAGGAATATATTTAATCGCACCTTTACTGAAAGTATTTGTGAAAAATGCTAAGAAGAGAGAGATAGAATATTTTTTAATTTTATGGCTATATGCATCTGTTATAGTTAAACTAGTAAACTATTATTATCCTATCAACTTTAATATTGAATTATTTTATGTTACAAATTATGTAGGATATTTTCTACTTGGTTATTACTTATCAAATTATGATATTGCGAAAAAATGGCGGAATATTTCTTATATTGGGGGAGTTGTAGGATGCATTGGTACATTCTTTATTACATACCATTATACATTGAAAGCAAATGGACAGCTGGATCAATATTGGTATGAATATTTTGCACCAGGTGTTGTACTTATGGCAATTGGGTTATTTGTCTTTTTCAGATATGCTTTCCAAAATTCAGAAAGACAATTACCATTTTTATTACGTGGTATAAATCAAGCGAGTCTTGGAATTTATATTCTTCACTTTTTCTTATTAAATAACTTTTTGTACAAAGTTTTCCCTAAGGTGAATGCACATGTACATGCAATATTAGCAATACCTATCAATGTAATTATTACAATCGTCCTTAGTCTGGTAATAACTTTAGTACTACAAAGAATACCAGTTGTAAAAAGGTTAGTTCCATAAAGATATTTCTTCTATAAAAATAAATGTATAAGAATATTTTTTAATACTTTATGGGTGAGGCAGACTTAATAATAAGTCTGCTTTTTATTGTTTTATTTCAAAAAAAAGAATATAAAGGGTTATACTTAGGGTAAGATGGTATTTTAGCGAACTACAAATATTGGTTTAATATATTATCTCAGTATAATTGAACGCAGGGTATAAAAAATATAATTATTAAATACAGAATAAAATGAGGTTATTACATGAGTAAAAGAAGTTTTACTGATTATGCATTAAGTAAGGAAATTGTAAGAGCACTTACTGGTTTAGGATATGAACATCCAACGGAAGTGCAAGGAGAGGTTATTCCAGTTGCCTTGCAAAAGAAAGACCTTGTCGTGAAATCACAGACTGGAAGTGGAAAAACCGCTTCATTTGGCATACCACTTTGTGAAATGGTGGAGTGGGAAGAGAATAAGCCACAAGCTTTAGTTTTAACACCGACGAGAGAGCTTGCTGTGCAAGTAAAAGAAGATATTACGAATATAGGCCGCTTCAAAAGAATTAAGGCTGCTGCGGTTTATGGTAAATCTCCATTTGCACGTCAAAAATTAGAGTTAAAGCAAAAGACACATATTGTAGTTGGGACTCCTGGCCGTGTGTTAGATCACATTGAAAAAGGTACCCTTTCTTTAGATTGTTTGAAGTACTTAGTTATTGATGAAGCAGATGAAATGCTAAATATGGGCTTTATCGATCAAGTAGAGGCAATTATTGACGAATTACCTAAAAAACGAATGACAATGCTATTTTCAGCAACGCTTCCGGAAGATGTTGAAAAGTTATCTCGTACGTATATGGATTCGCCGACTCATATTGAAATTAAGGCTGCTGGGATTACAACAGACAAAATTGAACATACCCTTTTTGAGGCGAGAGAAGAGGATAAACTTTCACTGCTTAAAGATGTAACAACGATTGAGAATCCAGATAGTTGTATTATTTTTTGCCGTACTCAAGAAAATGTAGATCACGTATTTAAACAGTTAAAGCGCGTTAACTATCCTTGTGACAAAATACATGGTGGTATGGTACAAGAAGATCGTTTTGAAGTTATGGACGATTTTAGAAAAGGAAGGTTCCGTTATTTAGTAGCGACAGATGTAGCTGCTAGAGGAATTGATATTGATAATATTACACATGTTATTAACTATGATATTCCATTAGAAAAAGAAAGTTATGTACATCGTACGGGAAGAACAGGACGAGCTGGTAATAACGGAAAAGCTATTACATTCATAACGCCGTATGAAAATAGATTTTTAGAAGAGATTGAGGAGTACATCGGCTTTGAAATTCCAAAGGCACTTGCACCTTCAAAAGAAGAAGTTATGAAAGGGAAAGCGGTATTTGAGGAAAAAATACATGCTAAACCAATTATAAAAAAAGATAAAAACGCAGACCTAAATAAAGGGATTATGAAACTGTACTTTAATGGCGGGAAGAAAAAGAAAATTAGAGCGGTAGATTTCGTCGGTACAATTGCTAAAATTAAAGGTGTTACAGCAGCAGATATTGGCATTATTACAATACAAGACAATGTTTCTTACGTTGAAATATTAAATGGAAAAGGACCACTTGTTTTAAAAGTCATGAAAAACACAACGATTAAAGGGAAACAATTAAAGGTTCATGAAGCAATTAAGTAAACAAAAAACTATCCACTTTAACAGGTGGATAGTTTTTTATTTACAATTCTTTTAGATCATCAACTAGTTTCTCCGCTAAACGTCTATACATATTACTCATAGTCACGAAGGATGTTAGTAATAAAAACTTTTCTAGCTTTGGATCTTCTAAGGAAGAAACCTTGTTTACTTCGGCAACACGGTTATTTACGTCTTGTTTAAAGCTGTCGACATTGGTTTCAGTAAGAGCAAGATAATCTTTATATAGAGTATTTAATTCGAATGTATCATCATTTATTAACGGTTCATTTATATTTTCTAAGGAGCTTTTTATATCATTAATGGAAAGGGCCCCTTTTAATTGATAAATTAAGCTGATTAAAATCATATGCTCTTTTGAGTATTTTTTATTTTTGATAGGGATGAATAATTTCCCTTTTGCGTAATTGTTAATCATTGTTTTTGTTAATACTTTTTCATCATCAGTTCTCGTTGTATCCGCATAAGTATTCTCAAATAGTTGGACGACTTGGTCTACATATAAGTCGACATTTGGGATATCCTCAAGTTTAATACTTTTTTCTAAATGTAATGATTCAAGTAATTTATTTATATTTTCCACGTAGAACCCCTCACTTTTATAACTTAGTGGAACTTAATGTTTAGTATATCTTTAAATATGGTATTACGAAACAAATGAATTGTAAATGTTGACCCGTGTAAATAATGTGTATATAATTACATGTAGTTATGAAAACTACATGTAATTATATGAGGGGTGTTTATATGAATGTTTATGTAAGAGAACCGGTTAATGCATTTACTCACTTAGGAGGAGCTGTATTATCATTTATTGCATTATTAGCTATGCTTGTGAAAGTTTCTGTTAAGATGCCATCTGTTGCTGCAATTACAGCTGTTATTTTATTTGGTATCGGGATGATGGTCCTTTATATGGCGTCAGCTGTGTATCATAGTGTTGTAGCGAGTGAACGTGTTATTTATTTTTTTAGAAAGCTAGATCATTCTATGATTTTTATATTAATTGCAGGTACATATGCACCCTTTTGCTTAATTACATTAAATTCGGCAAATGGTTTACTATTATTTTGTTTGGTTTATGCAACTGCGATTTGTGGTATTGTTTTTAAAATGTTTTGGTTTAATTGTCCAAGATGGTTATCGACAGCAATTTATCTTCTGATGGGTTGGTTAATTGTTCTATTCTTTGCACCGCTAGCTGAGAATTTAAGTACAGGAGGTATTATTTTCTTAGTACTTGGAGGCATTTTTTATACAATTGGTGGGTTTATTTATGGTGCGAAGCCAAAATGGTTGGAGTTTAAATATATGGGACACCATGAAATTTTTCATGTTTTTGTATTGTTAGGTAGTCTTGCGCATTTTCTAAGTGTATATTGTTACGTAATTTGATCAAAAAACGCCACGCGATGTCTGTTATGTGGCGTTTTTTTATTACCGGATTGGAATCGGGCATTGTACAAAATAAGTATGGGATAAAATGTAAGTTTCTGTGCTCGCATAATAAACATATGATAAGAAATATATGATATACTTTGAGAAGTTTATAATGAATGAAATATGGAGGACTATAATTATGGCAATACTTGTAACAGGTGGAGCAGGATATATTGGTAGTCATACATGCGTAGAATTACTAAAAAACGGTTACGAAATTATAGTAGTAGATAATCTTTCGAATAGCTCAGTAGAGTCTATAAATCGAGTGAAAGAGATAACAGGAAAACAGTTTAAGTTTTATAAAGAAGATATTTTAAATCGCGAATCACTTGATACAATTTTTGAAGAAAATACAATTGAAGCTGTTATTCACTTTGCAGGCTTTAAGGCTGTAGGGGAATCAGTAGCAATCCCATTAACGTATTATCATAACAACATTACAAGCACATTAGTGCTATGTGAAGTGATGCAGAAGCATAATGTGAAGAAGATGATCTTCAGTTCGTCTGCAACAGTGTATGGTATCCCAGAAACATCACCAATTACGGAGGAGTTTCCATTAAGTGCAACAAATCCATATGGTCAAACAAAATTAATGATTGAACAAATTATG
Organism: Bacillus cereus group sp. BfR-BA-01316; assembly: GCF_022664195.1. Taxonomy (NCBI): domain Bacteria; kingdom Bacillati; phylum Bacillota; class Bacilli; order Caryophanales; family Bacillaceae; genus Bacillus; species Bacillus cereus group sp. BfR-BA-01316. Next base: position 95,030 of record NZ_JAKUGX010000008.1, on the reverse strand, counting down.
CGTGATGTAGCATTTGCAGATGCAGAATGGAGTATTGCATTACTTCGCTATTTCAACCCGTTTGGTGCACATGAGAGTGGACGTATCGGAGAAGATCCAAATGGAATTCCAAATAACTTAATGCCATATGTAACACAAGTAGCGGTAGGTAAGTTAAAAGAATTAAGTGTATTTGGAAATGACTATCCAACAAAAGATGGTACGGGTGTCCGTGATTATATTCATGTTGTAGACTTAGCAAATGGACATGTAAAGGCACTTGAAAAGGTACTTGGCACTACTGGGATAGATGCATACAATCTCGGTACAGGTACTGGTTATAGTGTATTAGAAATGGTTGAAGCATTTGAAAAAGTTTCAGGCAAGGAAGTTCCTTATAAAATTACGGAGCGTCGTCCTGGTGATGTTGCAGTATGTTTTGCAGATGCATCAAAAGCGAAGCGTGAATTAGGATGGGAAGCAAAACGCGGATTAGAAGAGATGTGTGCAGACTCTTGGAGATGGCAATCAAATAACAAAAATGGCTATCTAGAAGTTTAATAAACAGATAAAAAAATGACCTCTTGCTTATGCAAAGGTCATTTTTTTATCTGTTTATTTTCCATTAAGTTTATTGGCCACTTTAGTAAAGAAAGTTCGCTGTTTCATAGAAATGTTTGACTGACAAAATGTATAGTGGTCAATATCTTTAATATAAGTAAAGAGTCTAGAAATAGCATATAAGAATGTAATAGAAGATCCGAGTGCAAAACTAATACCGTAACCATTGAATCCAAATGGAAGTAGAAGAAGACTTAATAACAGGTTTGCAGAAAAGAACAGGGCTGATGTTCGAAATGCCCCTTTACGATCTTCAAAATATAAGAGTAGTAACGTGATAACAAGGACCATTCCGTTTGCATAAGCACCAATTATAGTTAGCTGCAAAATAGAGTATTCAAGTGTCACGTTCCCAGATTGTGAACTAAACATCCATATTATAAAAATAATAAGTAAAGAAAAAATACCTTGATTACGAAGTATGCGTTCCATTTCTTGCTTTAGGACAAAGTTCATTGATTCTTTTAATTGTAAAATTGTATTTAATGTTGCCCCATTGTTAACTGAACCGAAGAACTTCTTATACCGTTCATAAAACCTTGTTTCAATGGATACTACGAAGAAAATATAGGTTGGGATAATGCTTAAATAAGCCCAGAAAACAGAGGTATCATACATTTGATGATAAATAAACGTGTTTTCAATATTTCCTCGCCCTTCTCCGAACCAAATAACAAAGTTACATACCCAAATGCCAATATTGTAAAGTAGGCTCGACCAAAATAGTTCTGGATATTTATCTAAATAAGAAAGAAAGGTAAATTGTTCAGTAGCATCACTATTTGGAAACATGCGTACAATAACTATACTTAACCACACTAATGTAATGAAAGTCCCGATTGTAAAAGCAATTAAAAGCAATAAGGAAAATCCATGTTCTAGTCCAAGTGTGGGATGCCAGTAAGCGATAAGCGCAATTCCAGATAAGGAGAAAATTGAACCAATTAAAAATGCAAAAGCGATGGACTGATAATCTTTAGCTGCTGTTAAATAAATGGATTTATTCCTACAATTAATCCGAATGATATTTATGATAAATAGCAATTGTTTGGAATAAGAGACTATCAAGATTGACTATGACAGTTTAGGTCAGTAATCCGATTATCTTATAAAGATAAATGTATTACTGACCGGCCCTTTTTATATAATAGGGGGACTTAATGAATTCGAACGAGCTGTTTATGGTATACTGTGTTACCTTCTTGGCTTGAATATGGTGGTAAGCTTCGCCCAAAGCAATTTGCAATAATGTTGGAATGATCGTTATATGAATTCGAATTTCATATAAATCTACAGTGTCATCTAAATCGGCGTAAAAAACGGCAAGATTATTACTGTCGAGAGAATAGGGGAAGCTCGCTTCTACATTTTCTCCAATCAGTACGGGAAGTTTTACAGGAGTGGAATAAGTAGACCAATCCCATACTTCAATAGTTATGTGATGTGGATAGTATTTATCCAGGTTCACAATGTTAACTACAGCAGAAACAGTATTAGTTTCTTTCGTTAAAACACCAGTTGAATGAACTACATATCGGGGAATTCCATGATGAAGCATATACATCTTACCTTTCTAAAAAGATTAATATGAATTTAAAATATTTTATGTGAAGGATCAATAGAATGAACTAGTATAAATGAATCATTCTATTGATTTTCATAGAAATCAAAGAGAATAATTTGAAAATCATCCCGGGTCTTGTCTTGTTGTTAGAGTGCGTTTATAATCAAGTAATCCTAGTAGCTTTTTGATAGGATTATTTTTTGTTGAAAGCGCTTTTAATTCAGGGTGTTGTTAGAGTAATACTTTTACTTTCGAATACGGAAAAGCTGAATGGGAGTAAATAAGAAATAATATTGCTATATAGCAGTTATTAAAGAGATTTTCACTTTATTTTTTAAGGTAGGAAGTCTGACTTATTCAGATTAAAAATTATGTATGTAGTTTTAAATAGGAAGAAAAATAATAAAGTATCACTTTATATTGTGGGGAGGTTAAAAGTGTGAAAGGGAAAGATTTTCACACGAATATATATGGGTTACGTAGGATTATTACTTTCAGGTGCAGCTTTATTTTTAAATAGCCTTGTCATATTAGGCAAAGTAGAGATGAAAAGTGCAGGTGTCTTTAATTTATTTGTGGGGGCATTACAAATTATCATTCCGTTCTATTTGATTATGATTTCTGATCAAAGTAATTGGACGGTATATTCATATGCAGCTACTTTTTTATTTGGTTTAACTTATTTATATGTAGGCATTACTTTTATTAAAGGAATGGATAGTAGTGGACTAGGCTGGTTCTGTATTTGGGTAGCAATTATTGCTTTATTCTATATGGTTGTTTCATTTGTTCAATTCCATGATGTTGTTAATGCGTTAACATGGTTTATGTGGGCATTACTTTGGTATTTATTCTTTGTATTAAATGCACAAAAAAAGAATATCAATCAATATCTTGGCAGAATTGCCTTTGTACAATCATGGGTAACATTGACGTTGCCTTCACTCTTTTATTTTATGGGAGTATGGGGAGAGGGATTCGTATATGAACTATGGGTTTATGTATCAGTAATTTCTATTTTATATTGCTGCTATTGTATTTTTAAATATCGAGTACGTTAAAGTATCGTATGTAAGAAAGCATGGAATCTTGATGATGATTCCATGCTTTTTATTTATATTTATATTTATGTTTATAATTAAGGTAGTATTTTACAAAATAGGGGATGATGAAAGTGAAAAAAGTGTTGGTTCTAGGGGGAACAAGGTTTTTTGGTAAGCAATTAGTAGAAGCGCTTTTACAAGAGGGGCACGATATAACAATTGCAACACGAGGATTTACGGAGGATTCTTTTGGGGATACGGTAAAAAGAATTGTAGTAGATAGAGAAGACGAGAAATTACTGGAAGAGCGCTTAGAAGGTAAAAGCTATGATATTGTATACGATAACTTATGCTATAGCCCGAACGCCGCGAAAATTATATGTAAAGTATTACGTGGTAGAGTGAAAAAATATGTTATGACATCCTCAATGGCGGTATATGAGCCTGCATTAAACTTGCAAGAAGAAGACTTCAACCCGTATGAATATTCGATTACGTATGGAGATAGAGGGAATTTCACTTATAGTGAGGGAAAGAGATTAGCGGAAGCAGTGTTGTTTCAACAGGCAACATTCCCAGTCGTTGCGGTAAGATTTCCCGTCGTTATTGGAGAAAATGATTATACGAAGAGATTACAATTTTACGTTGAAAATGTTGTGAAACAAGAGTGTATTGTTGTCTATCATGTAGATGGACAGTTGTCGTTCATACATGAAAAAGAAGCAGGAGAGTTTTTAGCATGGTGCGGAATGGAAAATATAGAAGGTCCAATTAATGCTTGTAGTAACGGAGCGATTTCCATGGGAGAAGTTATTCGTTTCATAGAAGAAAACAGTGGGACAAAAGCTCTTATTCAAGAAGCGGGAGAGAATATAGCACCTTATAATGAAATAACTAATTGTACGTTACATAATAGAAAGGCTCGCGAATTAGGATTTCCGTTCCGAGAATTAAATACAGAAATAAAAAATGTTTTACAGCATTACATAAATATACTGAAATAATCATAAATCCCCCGGTGGCAATCCGGGGGATTCTGGAGGATTTCGACAATACTAGTTTTACATTACCAAATTTACCTTACATGCATGATGAATGCTAATGTATCACACCAATGTATGGATCTAGTTCATCATAGTCATATGAAATTACCTCCTTTCCACCCAAAAAGTTGGTCTAGGTAAAAATAATTTACTTAAGTCAAAAAAACACCTGTTTTTTTGGAAGTCAACAAAAATTCTAAAAATTTTCTGAAAAATATTACGATAAAAGTAACACTTCCACTTTCATTTGTGACTCTTATCCTTTTTGCTTATACTGTAAAGTAGTAGTGTCTTGTTGAGATAGAAGGAGATTGTTTATGAGCAAAACGAAACAATTAATAGAGGAAGCAAGTAATTTTATTACCGTTTGCTATAAGGAACTTAATAAAGAGCAATTAATAAAAGAGCGTATGAAAGAAATTTTAATAGAGATAGAAAAGACTGGAACGTATGAGCATACATTTGAAGAGCTTGTTCATGGATCACGAATGGCATGGCGTAATAGTAATAGATGCATTGGGAGATTGTTTTGGAGTAAGATGCACATATTAGATGCGCGTGAAGTAAATGATGAGGAAGGTGTATATAATGCATTAATTCATCATATTAAATATGCGACGAATGATGGGAAAGTTAAACCGACAATTACGATTTTTAAGCAATATCAAGGTGAAAAGAATAATATACGACTCTATAATCATCAATTAATTCGATATGCAGGATACAAAACGGAAATGGGAGTGATTGGTGACTCAAACTCCGCCGCATTTACTGATTTATGTCAAGGTCTTGGGTGGCAAGGAGAAGGTACACATTTTGACGTATTACCGCTTGTATTTTCTGTTGATGGAAAAGATCCTGTATATAAAGAAATTCCTAAAAAAGAAGTGAAAGAGGTACCAATTGAACATCCAGAGTACCCAATTTCATCACTAGAAGTAAAATGGTATGGGGTACCGATGATTTCAGATATGCGTTTAGAGATTGGCGGTATTTCTTATACAGCAGCCCCGTTTAATGGATGGTATATGGGGACTGAAATTGGTGCTCGTAATTTAGCGGATCATGACCGTTATAATTTGCTTCCAGCAGTTGCAGAGATGATGAATTTAGATACTTCCAGAAATAGTACGTTATGGAAAGATAAAGCGTTAATTGAGTTAAATATAGCTGTTTTACATTCTTTCAAAAAACAAGGGGTTAGCATTGTAGATCACCATACTGCCGCCCAGCAATTTCAGCAGTTTGAGAAGCAAGAAGTTGCTTGTGGACGGGTTGTAACTGGCAACTGGGTATGGTTAATTCCTCCGTTATCACCTGCTACAACTCATATTTATCATAAACCGTATCCGAATGACATTATTTCTCCTAATTTCTTCCATGATTAGTTTGTAATATAAAGGTATCAATCGTGAAATTTAAATTTTTTTTAATTCCTATTAGATAGCAGTTGGAAGCCTTTACTTCTAGCTCTTTTAGCACGACCTTTTTTGAAACGGTCAGTTCCTTGTGTTATAATCAAATTTCTGTTTCGAAGACCTTATAGAAATATAAGGTCTTTTGTTTTGCGTTTTTATGTAAGAGGAATAGAATATTCTTTTAAAATAAAAAGGATTTAGCATATTTTTAGGGACAACATAAGTGTGTGTGAAATCACTAAAACATTATATGTATATAATTATTGTGTGTGGAATATAAACAATAAAACATAATGAAGTTGTTTTTTTAGATTGCTGAGGAAGGAGGAAGGTAAATGAGGATGAAGAGTCAAAAAACTGATTGGCCTGTATTTCTTATTAGTGGTGGCTCACTTTTATTATTTGTAATCGCGGTTTTCTTAAATAAAGGTTACGTAGAGAGAGTCATTAATAGCAGTTTTGCATTTTCAATTAAATATTTTGGTGCTTTTTGGCAGGTTTTATTAATTGGTACATTTGTCGTTGCAATGGGTATGGCCTTTTCAAAATATGGGAGGGTTAAACTCGGGGGGCTAGATAAGCCTGAGATTAGTACGGCGAAATGGTTAGCAATTATTATGGCTACGCTACTTGCTGGCGGTGGTGTTTTCTGGGCAGCAGCAGAGCCGATGTATCATTTTATGACGGTTCCGCCAATACATGAAGGTGTATCTGCTGGAACGCAAGAAGCAGTTATGCCTGCTTTAGCACAAAGTTATATGCACTGGGGTTTCTTAGCATGGACGATTTTAGGGACAATTAGTGCAGTAGTTATGATGTATGGGCATTATCATAAAGGTATGCCGTTAAAACCTCGAACGCTTTTATATCCTATTTTTGGGGAGAAATTGCGAAAGAGTTTTCTTGGAACGATGATTGATGTATTTGCAATTATTGCGGTAGCAGCAGGAACAATTGGTCCAATCGGATTTTTAGGACTACAAGCAAGTTATGGCTTTCAAGCATTGTTTGGAATTCCTGATGTGTTTACTACTCAATTAGCAATTATTATTTGTGTAGTAGCCGTTTCTACTATATCTGCGGTAACGGGAATTGATAAAGGGATTCAAATTATAAGTAATTTAAATGTTAGACTAGCAATTTTGTTAATGGCATTCGTATTATTATTTGGACCAGGTGGATTTATTATTGATTCATTTGTTTCTTCGTTTGGATTTTATATACATGAATTTATTCCAATAAGCACATATCGTGGTGATACAGGTTGGTTAGGGTCATGGACAATCTTCTTCTGGGGATGGTTTATTGGATATGGACCGATGATGGCAATTTTAGTGAGCCGAATTTCAAGAGGAAGAACAATTCGAGAAATAATCGTTGCAATTGGAATTATCGCACCTATTATTACAACGTTTTGGTTTACTATACTGGGCGGATCTGGTGTGTTTTATGAATTAATGAAGCCAGGCTCTATCTCGGTGGCATTAAGTGAATCTGGTATGCCAGCAGCTATGATTGCAATTACGCAGCAGTTGCCACTTTCTAATATTGTTGGACCGGCATTTCTTTTATTAACAATTTTATTTGTAGTGACAACAGGAGATTCAATGGCCTATTCCATTTCAATGGCAGTGACCGGAGATGGAAATCCTAGAATTAGCTTGCGAATTTTTTGGTCGCTTATTATGGGCGCAGTTGCAGCAATTCTTTTATATATGGGTGAGGGAAGTATTAATGCACTACAATCCTTTATTGTAGTGACGGCTGTTCCTGTATCAATTTTATTATTCCCGATGCTATGGTTAGCTCCTAAAGTTGCAGGGGAATTAGCATTAAAGCAAGGAATTGTAGAAGAAAAAGATAAAACAGCTTTCTTATTCCAGAAAGCTAGTAAATCAAAGTAAATAATAAACAAACATTGAAAAGAGGAAGCATCTTAAGTGAGATGCTTCCTCTTTTATGCTTAATCTAACACTTTTCCCTTTGTTTCTGGTACACATAATAGCATCGTAATCAATCCGATTGGATAGATGATAAAAATTAGGGACAATGGACAATGCTCCAGGTAGATTGCCACCCGTGGCGAGTAATCCGATAATAACCGGTCCAAATCCAGCTAATCCACACCCTGTGCCGAAAATAAAGTTTTCCGCTGTGGAGCGAGCTTCGGCAGGATAGTTTTATGTGTAAAATATTTCAAAAAACATTTCATTCTTCTTGACGCACGCTTCATTATTTTCCCATAATAAAACTAACTAATATAAAAAGGAATGAATCACAGATGCTAAATTTAGTACTTATGATGATTGAACGCGTCGGACTTATTGTTATTTTAGGATTTTTACTTTCTCATATTAAAACGTTCCGGCGTCTTCTTCATAAGCAAGACGGATATGTAGATAAGTTTAAGCTTATTTGTATTTTTTCAGTGTTTACAATTGTGAGCAATTACACAGGGGTTGAAATAGCAGGAAATACTATTATGAATGAAAATTGGTTACAAGGCGTTTCATCATCCAGCACAATTGCGAATACACGAATCATGGGTGTGGGAATTAGTGGGTTGCTAGGTGGGCCTATCGTCGGAATTGGAGTAGGTTCTATTGCGGGTATTCATCGTTATATGCTTGGCGGGACGACGGCAGTAAGTTGTGCAATCTCATCAATTTTGGCTGGGATTATAACAGGTTATATTGGATACATCTTCAAAAAATATAACCGTACTATTACACCTAAATTTTCTGCGGTTTTAAGTGTTTTTATCGTTACTTTAGAAATGCTTATGATTCTATTAATTATAGAAGATGGACTTAGTGTTGTGAAAACAATTGCGCTACCGATGATTCTTGTAAATAGTTTTGGCAGTTTCATTTTACTTTCGATGATACTAGCTATTTTACGACAAGAAGAAAACGCAAAAGCTTTGCAAACGCATAAAGTATTACGAATTGCTGATAAGACGTTACCATATTTCCGCCAAGGGTTAACAGAAGAGTCTTGTAAACATGTGGCACAAATTATTCACCGCTTTACGGGAACGGATGCGGTATCCTTAACAGATACAGAGAAAATCTTAGCTCACGTTGGATTAGCATCAGATCATCATATTCCTTCACACAGTTTAATAACAGGTTTATCAAAAGAAGTATTAAAAACAGGGGAAATAATGAAGGCGAAATCACGTGAGATTATTAATTGTCAACATGAAGGGTGTCCATTACAAGCGGCAGTTGTTATTCCATTAACTTCACATGGAAATACGATAGGAACATTAAAACTTTATTTTAAAAACTCTAATCAATTAAGTCGTGTTGAAGAAGAGTTAGCGGAAGGGCTGGCGAAAATATTCTCCACACAGCTTGAGTTAGGTGAAGCCGAGTTACAAAGTAAGTTATTGCAAGATGCCGAAATAAAAGCGCTGCAAGCACAAATCAATCCGCATTTTTTATTTAATGCAATTAATACAGTATCAGCTTTATGCCGAACAGATGTAGAGAAAGCGAGAAAATTATTATTGCAGCTTAGCGTGTATTTTCGTTGTAATTTGCAAGGGGCACGACAATTACTTATTCCATTAGAACAAGAGTTGAATCATGTACATGCATATTTATCGTTAGAGCAAGCGAGATTTCCGAATAAGTATGAAGTGAAGATGTACATTGAAGAGGCACTAAAGGTGACTTTAGTTCCACCATTTGTGCTTCAGCTATTAGTTGAAAATGCATTGCGCCATGCTTTTCCGAAAAAGCAGCCAGTGTGCCAAGTCGAGGTACATGTGTTTGAAAAAGAAGGGATGGTTCACTTTGCAGTGAAAGATAATGGGAAAGGAATTGAGAGCGAACGTCTAGAGCAATTAGGAAAAATGGTAGTTCCATCAAAGAAAGGGACGGGAACAGCTTTATATAATATTAATGAACGACTTATCGGGTTATTTGGGAAAGAGATAATGCTTCAAATTGAAAGTGAATTAGAGCAAGGGACAAAGATCCTCTTTGTAATTCCGAAAAAAGTAGAGGAGGAAAAACGGAGTGTTAAAAGTATTAGTAGTTGATGATGAAATGTTAGCGCGGGATGAATTGAAATATTTATTAGAACAAACAAAAGAAGTAGAGATAATTGGTGAGGCGGATTGTGTAGAGGATGCATTAGAAGAGTTAATGAAAAACAAACCAGATATTATTTTTCTAGATATTCAGTTATCTGATGATAACGGATTTGAAATTGCAAATATATTAAAGAAAATGAAAAACCCACCTTCAATTGTGTTTGCTACTGCATATGATCAATATGCGCTGCAAGCATTTGAAGTAGATGCATTAGATTACATTTTAAAGCCATTTGATGAAGAACGTATCGTACAGACATTAAAGAAATATAAAAAACAAAAGCAAATAAAGTTAGAAACAAAGCAAGATGTAAAGAGTGTAGATGTAACGACCGAGATGCATAAATTAGCATTACCAATTGAGGAATCAATTGTACTTGTTAATATTGAAGATATTATTTATGTAGGGCTTGTAGATGGGAAAGTAACTGTAAAAACAATGAAAGAAACATATGTAACACATGATACGCTTGTCATTTTGGAAAAGAAATTACCACAAACAATTTTTATGCGTGTTCATCGTAGTTTCGTTGCTAATATTAATCATATTTCTGAGATACAGCCGTGGTTTAATTCGACTTATAATTTAATTATGAAAGAGGGATCCAAAGTCCCGGTTAGCCGTACATATGCAAAAGAACTTAAAAAGCTGCTTCGTATTTAAGAAGCAGCTTTTGTATTTCACCGTATGATTTTTGTAATTGGCTGTTTATATTTGACACCCCATTATGTAAACGCTTACTTATGCGTTTGTATCCTATAAAATAAAGGTACCAAATCAAAAGAGGTGGCCAAAATGAGCACAAAAAAAGTATATGGTTTTCTATCACAAATATTCGTTTTTTCAGCTATTATGTTAGTTTCTAATATTATCTCAACCCATTTACCAATTCCGATGCCTTCATCAGTAATCGGGTTAGTAGTTTTATTTAGTTTATTATGTTTAAAGGTTATTAAATTGGAGCAAGTTGAATCACTCGGAACAGCTTTAACAGGTATTATCGGATTCCTTTTTGTCCCATCAGGTATTTCAATTATTAACTCTCTTGGTGTAATGAGCCAATATTTCGTACAAATTCTAACCGTAATCGTTGTCGCAACAATTATTTTACTTGCTGTAACGGGTTTATTTGCACAATTGATTTTAGGTAAAGATGACAAAGAAACAAAAGATACAAAAGAGTTGAAAGTTGTAAACAAAGGAAGCAAACACGGAAAAGTCGCGTAACTATTTTAGACCATACATGGTTAGGAGGTAATGAACATGACAAGCACAATGACTCCATATTTCGGAATCGTCGTTTCATTAATTGCATACGGAATCGGAACATTTTTATTCAAACACTCAAAAGGATTCTTCTTATTTACACCACTATTCGTAGCAATGGTATTAGGGATTGTATTTTTAAAGGTAGGTAACTTTACCTTTGAGGAATATAATACGGGCGGAAAGATGATTAGTTTCTTCTTAGAGCCAGCAACAATCGCATTTGCAATTCCATTATATAAACAAGTTGATAAGTTAAAAAAATATTGGTGGCAAATTTTATCGGCTATCGTGGTTGGATCTATTTGTTCAGTGGTTGTTGTGTTCATTGTCGCAAAAGCAATTGGTTTAGATACAGCTGTAATGAACTCAATGTTACCGCAGGCAGCAACAACAGCAATTGCATTACCAATATCTGAAAGTATCGGTGGTATTCCAGCAATTACATCATTTGCAGTTATCTTTAACGCAGTTATCGTATACGCATTAGGAGCTTTATTCTTAAAAACATTTAGAGTTAAACATCCGATTGCTAAAGGTTTAGCGCTTGGGACAGCAGGACATGCGTTAGGGGTTGCAGTAGGTATCGAAATGGGTGAAGTAGAAGCAGCTATGGCCAGTATCGCTGTGACAGTAGTTGGTGTCGTAACAGTGGTGGTTATTCCAATGTTCATGCCGTTTATTGGATGATAAAACTTACTTGAAAAAATATAAAAGCAAGCTATTTGTAGGACGGATTTCTACTGATAGCTTGCTTTTTATGTTACAGTAATGGTAAGACCTATTCTTAGGGGAATAAAAGTTTCCTTAAATCTTCATTAATACTGTGTATAATGCGTTTTGAAATAGGTCATTGTATTGTAAAATAAGAAGTAACATAATATATTAGCACAATTAACGGGCGGTTAGGGTTGAAGATAAATTGCTCGCAATGGCTTTAATATTAAAGGATAATTATAAGTAGAGAATAGAGAGAGAGCTACTTGTTAAAGTTTTACTTTATAGGACAGGAGAGAGTACTCGCCGATTATGCAAATAAAAAACCTGTTTCAAAGCAAAGGATTTCAGAGGTTAATCGTATTAGTATTACTTGCTCTCATATTGTATGGGATGCAAAGTATGTTAAATTTAATTTTAATTACGTTTATGTTGACGTATTTAATGGATCGATTCCAGAAGTTTATTTCTCGTAAATTAGATCATTTTATGCCAATTAATCGAAAAATTATTATAGCGCTTTTATATGTAATGTTAGTGGCGGGAATTGCCATTACGCTATTTAAATATTTACCGGTATTAACAATACAAATTTCACAATTGATTTATCAATTCAATGTATTTTTAAGAAATCCACCTGATAGTGAATTAATTAAGTATGCAGTTAATGCTGTTAATCATATGGAGCTTTCTAAATATATAGGGCAAGGCGTTGACATTTTGTATAAATCTATTACGAATGTTGGGAAATTTGGCCTTCAAGTTTTACTTTCTGTAATTTTAAGCTTGTTTTTCTTACTTGAAAAAGCACGTATCGTTGCTTTTACTTCGAAATTTAAAGAAAGTCGACTTGCAATTTTCTATAACGAAATAGAGTATTTCGGAAAGAAATTTGCACGTTCATTCGGAAAAGTAATCGAAGCACAATTTTTAATTGCAATTGTTAACTGTGTTTTATCTGTTATTGCACTATGGATATTAGGATTCCCGCAATTACTAGGTTTAGCGTTAATGATTTTCTTACTTGGTTTAATTCCAGTCGCAGGTGTTATCATTTCGTTATTCCCACTTTGTATGATTGCTTACAATATCGGCGGTATTATGTATGTCGTTTATATTGTAGTTATCGTAACAGTAATTCATGCGCTTGAAAGTTATGTATTAAATCCGAAGTTTATGTCACAAAAAACAAATTTACCAATTTTCTACACATTTATGGTATTAATTTTCTCTGAACACTTTTTAGGTGTATGGGGGCTTATTATCGGTATCCCAATCTTCATATTCTTATTAGATGTTTTAGATGTGACGAGTGATGAAACTGAGAAGGATTTTTCTGAAAAATAAAGTAAAGAAAAAGCATCGATATTCGATGCTTTTTCTTTTATAACTTATGGTATCTTATGACATACTGTAAGAAGAATATACAATTGGGGTGAAATAATGGCTATAAATGAAAAGAAGGAATTAGCTACATTTGCTGGAGGGTGTTTTTGGTGTATGGTTTCGCCATTTGAAGAGATGGAAGGAATTATACAAGTTGTTTCAGGCTATACAGGTGGTCATAAAGAGAATCCAACGTATAAAGAAGTATGCTCGGAAACTACTGGGCATTATGAAGTAGTACAAATTACATTTGATGCAAATAAAATGCCGTATGAAGAGTTATTAAATATATATTGGAGACAAATTGATCCGACCGATATTGGAGGACAATTCCACGATCGTGGACAGTCATACGAAACGGTAATTTTTTATCATAATGAAGAACAACATAAACAAGCAGAAGCTTCAAAAGAAGAGCTTGCGATGAGTGGACGCTTTTCAAAGCCAATTGCTACAAAAATATTGCCGGCTGCTACGTTTTATCCAGCTGAAGAATATCATCAAGGGTATCATAAGAAAAATACATTCCGTTATGAGCTATACCGTAAAGGCTCAGGTCGTGATGCCTTCATTAAAAATCATTGGCCAAAGGACAATGCTCATTTAAAAGAAAGATTAAATGAGATGCAATTTTATGTAACACAGGAAAATGGGACAGAACCGCCATTTCGAAATGAGTATTGGAATCATAAAGAAGAGGGTTTATATGTAGATATCGTTTCGGGTGAACCGTTATTTACTTCTTTCGATAAATTCGATAGTGGATGCGGATGGCCAAGTTTTACGAAACCAGTTATGTCAGCTAGTGTGGAAGAAAAAATGGATGTTAGCCATAATATGACGCGTACGGAAGTGAGAAGTAAGACAGGGGACTCACATCTTGGGCATGTATTTCCAGATGGCCCAGGACCAAATGGCCTGCGTTATTGTATTAATTCAGCAGCTCTTCGTTTTATTCTAAAAGAAAATTTAGAAAAAGAAGGATATGGTGATTTCCTAACCCTGTTTGGAAATAAAAAATAACCTCGCTAATTGCGAGGTTATTTTTTTACTTTGCTTTTTTCTTTTTAAATTTGCTTAATGCTTCATAAACGATTGGTACGATAAGAAGTGTTAACAATGTTGAACTTGTTAATCCACCGATTACTGTTACGCCAAGTCCTTTAGAAATTAAGCCGCTACCTTCAAATCCTAATGCAAGTGGGATAAGAGCCCCAATTGTTGCAATTGCAGTCATTAAGATAGGACGCAGGCGTGTTACACCAGCTTCTAATAATGCTTCACGTGTTGATAGGCCGTCATTTTCTTTATGAATAACGCGGTCAATAAGCACGATTGCGTTCGTTACAACGATACCAATTAGCATAAGAGCCCCAATCATCGCAGATACACTTAACGTTTCGCCAGAGATTAATAAGGCAACGAGTGCACCAATGATTGTGAATGGTAGCGAGAATAAAATTGCGAATGGTGCAAGGGCACCGCCAAATGTAACAACAAGAACGAAGTATACAATGGCAATCGCAGCTAACATTGCTAAGCCGAGTTGTTTGAATGATTCTTGAATATCTTGTGTAACACCGCCCATAGAAACATCTACACCAGAAGGAAGATCCATTTTATCTACTTCTTTTTGGACTGCAGAAGATGCTTTTGAAACATCATCAGATGTTAATTTCGCACTTACTTCTGCATAAACACGGCCATCACGATGTGTTACTGTGTTAGAAGTTTCATCTTCTTTTACAGTCATAACATCTTTAACAGCAACCTCATTACCAAGTGGTGTTGTAATTTTACGATTTGTTAGGTCATCAATTGTTTCATAAGTTTGTTTTTCAGCTTCTACATATACATTTATATCTTTACCGTCTTTTTTAATTGTTGTTAGAACAGGGCGATCATGTTGATTCGAAAGTCCCATTCCAATTTGAGCAGCAGTTAGCCCCATTTTACTTAACTTTTCTTGATCTGCGACTAAAGTGTACTCTGCATATGTTTTTGCAATACTAGAGTCTACGTCTTTTAAGTCTTTATTTTTTTTCATGATATTTTGAATGTCTTTAACGACAGGCTTAATTTCTTCAGAGCTATCTCCATAAACGTATAGTTTAATTTCATTACTACCGCCACTTGCTCCGAAATCTTGGTTTTTCCATTCGCCTTTTCCAGACATCTTTTGTAAATCTTTAACGACTTGTTCTTTCTCTTTTTCAAAGTTTTTCGTATCGTTATCATATTGAACGAAGAACATTGCTTGATTTGTTTGACCAGGGCTCATTGGGTTTTCGCCACCTAATGAGAATTGAATCGTTTTGACGTCTTTTTTATCTTGGAAATGCTTTTCAGCTTTCGTTGCAATTTTTTCAACGTCGTCTAACGTTTGACCTGGCTCAGGTTTGTATGTTGCAATAATCATTTTTTCTTCTTCAGATGGTAAGAAGCTGACACCGATAATTGGTACAAGTGCAAGGCTGCCTACTAATAGAAGGACTGCGATACTTGATGTAATAATTTTATGGTTTAGCGCCCATTCAAGTATACGTTTATATCCGTTTGCTAACTTGCTTGGTTTTTCCTCATGATATACTTCTTTTTCTCTCATGCTTTCCTTCTTGAATAAGGAATGTGCTAGCATCGGCACAATTGTAACTGCCACAAGTAAGGAAGCAAGTAGGGCAAAAACAATTGTTAAAGCAAATGGTAAGAACATTTCACCAATCATACCTTTTACAAGTCCAAGAGGTAAAAATACAGCAATTGTTACAATTGTAGAAGACATAATTGGGATAAACATTTCTTTCGTGGCTTCACGAATTAAATCTTTCCCACGCAATTTCTCTTCTGATAATGACATACGTCGGTAAATATTTTCAATAACAACAATTGAGTCATCGACAACGCGTCCAATAGCAACTGTCATTGCTCCAAGTGTCATAATGTTAAGGGTAATATCCATTTGTTTTATTACTAGAACTGCAATTAATAAAGAAAGTGGTATAGAAACGACAGAGATTATTGTTGTTCGAATGTTTCGTAGGAACAACATAATGATAACAATCGCAAAGATAGCACCAAAGATTGCTTTGCTAAGCATTGTTTCGACTGATTTCTCAATAGGTGCACCTTGGTCAAAGGTTGAAATAATCTCTAAGTCTTTATATTTTTTCTCAAGGTCCTTCACTTTATCTTTAACTGCATTTACAACATCAACTGTATTCGCATCAGCGGCCTTCACAATTTGAATTCCGATTGCTTCTTTTCCATTTGTTCGAGAAATAGACTCTGCTTTCCCGACTTCTTTAATATCAGCAATTTCTTCTAATGTAACCGTTGGTATGCCATTCATAGCAGCTGGATTCATCTGTGGTGTTTGTGCTCCAGCACCAGTGTTTTGGCTACCTTGCCCATTCGGTGATGAAGGGATAGCTGGGATTTTTAATTCTTTTAATGCTTTAATTGTTGTAATATTACCGTCAACAACAACTGATTTTTCCGTATCTTTAAATGTATATAAGCCAAGTGGTAAAGATACGTCCGAACCTTTAATAATGTTTTTTACAGTATCTTCACTTAAACCTAATTCTTTCATCTTATCCTTCTTGAAGACAAGTTGTACTTCATCTACTTGTTGACCTGTGATTTGAACAGATGCGACACCATCAAGTCCTTTTAATCCCGGAACAACATTTTTTTCTACATTTTCTGTTAAGGCAGCTAAAGATTCATTTTTACTCGCTACGCTTAATGAAATAACAGGAAAGGCATTAAAGTTTACTCGTGAGACTTTCGGGTCTTTCACACCTTCTGGCAGTTTCACGTTTGCGAGCGCTTCTTTAATTTCTGTTTCGGCTTTTTCCATATTTTTATCAAAATCATATTCTACTTGAATAGAAGATGCGTTTTGAAAAGATGAGGAACTAACAACGTTTACACCGCTTAAATTTTGCAGTTGCTCTTCCATTGGTTTTGAAATTTTATCAGCTACTTCTTCTGGTGTAGCACCAGGATAAACCGTAGTTACTGTTACAATAGGCGTTGTAATATCAGGAATTGTTTCTAACTTCATATTCATCCCAGAATAAATGCCTGCAATGGTAACAATAATGGTTAGTAGCCAAACTGCGAACTTATTTTTTAACGAGAAATTGATGATTTTGTTCATGTTTGCGCTCCCTTTTCATTGTATTGACCAATCGGTCAGTCTAATACATAATATAACTGACCGATTGGTCAGTCGTCAATGAAAAGAGATGGTATAATAAAATCAAACTGTAAGTAGTCGGTTTCCTATTCTTTCTGATCATTGGCTTTTACTAACCGGATTTTACAGATGGAAAGGCTTCTATATAAACCATTTACTCCATTAAATTTTAGATGAGAAGTTTTATTTTCAGTTAATGTGGAATAAAATCAAGTTTGAATTTACATAAGATGCGAGATTAAATTTAGGAGAGAAAATATGAAAGAAAAAGAGCGCTTAATTATAGAGATGGCTATGAAGTTATTTGCAACTAAGGGTGTAAATGCAACGTCAGTACAAGAAATCGTAACCGCATGTGGTATATCAAAAGGAGCTTTTTATTTATATTTCAAGTCAAAAGATGAGCTATTATTGGCCACACTTCGATATTATTATGACAAAATCCAAAAGAAAATGCTGGATATTGAAAAAGAATCTTTATTACCACGCGAAAAATTTGAAAAACAATTATATTGTCAGTTTACTGATGTGCAAAAACATAAAGAATTTATTATTATGCATGCAAGAGAAAATGCAATTCCGCTTAATAAAGAAGTAGAAGAGTTTATGATGAGGATGAAATTAGAGTCTCATGCATTTTATCGGAATAGCTTACTGTCTATTTATGGTGACAAAGTCAGTCCATATTTATTAGATTTGGTAATTATGGTAGAAGGGATATGCCACGGTTATTTACAATTAATTATTTTAAATGCACCGGAAATTGATTTATCCTATGTTTCGACCTTTATTTTACAGAGGATAGATAATTTAGTAGAGGGGCTTCTAGCATCTTCTGAAGAGCCTGTTCTGCATGAAGAAAGGCTTGGAGAATTTCTTTGTAGTTCCGAGCTTATTAAGGAACAGGTGAAGGAACATTTTCTAAGTGAAATTATTGTATTTAAACGAACATTAGCTGATCAATTAGAAAATGATGAGTTACTTGTAACTTTAGATGTTTTAGAAGCAGAAATGAGATTGCAAGACCCAAGGGTTCCAGTCATTAGAGGTATGCTTGCTAATTTAGCGGTATATCCTGGTTTAAATGAGTTTCGATTAAGGCTTACGGCATACTATAATATAAAAAATCCTTGCATATAGAACGCAAGGATTTTCTATTATAATTAAGAATTATTTTGTGACCATTCTTCAACATTCCAAGTTTTTGTAATCCAGCCTTCATAAAATTCTGGTTCGTGACATACAAGAAGGATTGTCCCTTTATATGCCTTCAGAGCTTTTTGAAGTTCTTCCTTTGCTGTAACATCAAGGTGGTTTGTTGGCTCATCGAATAATATCCAGTTACTTTCTTCACCCATTAGCTTACATAAACGAACTTTTGCTTGTTCGCCACCACTTAATTGATTTAGCGGACGAGAGATATGCTCATTTTTTAATCCACATTTCGCTAACATTGCACGAACCTGATGTTGGTCCATGCTAGGGAATGTGTTCCAAACGTCATCAATTGGTGTTATATTATCAGCTTTTACTTCTTGCTCGAAGTATGCAGGCTCTAAGAAGTCACCAAGACTTGTTTTACCGCTTAAAGGTTTAATTTTTCCTAAAATCGTTTTTAGTAATGTTGATTTACCAACACCATTACAACCAACGATGGCAATTTTTTCACCGCGTTCAATTGTCATTGTTAGTTTTGGTAATAACGGATGTGTATATCCGATTTCTACATCTTCACCTTCAAAGACAAAACGACTACTTGCACGAGATTCCTTAAATGAGAATTCTGGCTTAATTGCTGTTTCAGGGCGATCAATACGCTCCATGCGATCAAGTTGCTTTTGACGACTTTTTGCACGACCCGTTGTTGAATAACGAGCCTTGTTCTTTGCAATAAAGTCTTCCTGCTTTTTAATAAACTCTTTTTGTTTTTCATAAGCATTTATATGTTGATTTTTATTAATTTCGGCTAACTCTAGGAATTTTTCGTATGTCGCTGTATAGCGCGTCATTTTTGTAAATTCTAGATGGAAAATAACATCAACGCATTTGTTCATAAATTCCGTATCATGAGAAATTAATAAGAATGCATGTGGATATTCTTTTAAATAATTCGTTAACCAATGAATATGTTCAACGTCTAAATAGTTAGTAGGCTCATCGAGTAATAACACTTCTGGTTGCTCAAGTAATAGCTTTGCAAGCAATACTTTTGTACGTTGCCCACCACTTAGTGCTGAAACATCACGATCTAAACCGATTGCATCAATTCCAAGACCTCTTGCTGCCTCTTCAATTTTCATATCTAGTAAATAGAAACCACCTGCTTCGAGAGCATCTTGTATTTCCGCCATCTCCTCAAGAAGTGCCTCTAATTCTTCTGGTGTTGCAGTTCCCATTTTTTCTGCAACTTCATTTAAAGCTTTTTCTTTTTCAAATAAAGGTAAAAACGCGTCAGCTAATACATCACGAATTGTACGACCAGGTGTTAAAATTGTATGCTGGTCTAAGTAACTGTAATTTGTACCAGGTGTCCATTCTACGCGGCCCTCATCATGGATAAGTTGACCAGTAATAATATTCATAAATGTTGATTTACCAACACCGTTTGCACCGACTAATCCAACATGTTCTCCTGCTAGTAAACGCATGGATACATCTTTAAATAATGTGCGATCGCCAAATGTATGGCCTAATTTTTCGACTGTTAATAAGCTCATTGTGTCCTCCGTCCAATTCAAAATAGTGTCTTGAATCATGATACTAAATTATTGAGTATAATGCTATCCTTTCAAAATGTATCTTTTTGTAAGAATATGATTGTATTTTTTGGGGAAAAGGTTATAATATTATTTGAACAGTGGTCAATTAAATTGTGAGGTATGAAAAATGTCGCCAAGAAGGGCAGTTAAACAAGAATTAACGAGAGAAATGATTATGAATGTAGCAAGGGGCCTATTTATAGCACAAGGGTATCAGCATACTTCAATGCGTAAAATCGCAACAGAACTAGGGTATAGCCATGGTGCCATCTATTATCATTTTAAAAACAAAGCAGAGCTTTTCTATGCGATGGTAGAGCAAGATTTTCAATTGCTAAATCAAAAATTAGATGAGATTAATGATCAAAATTTACCACAAGAGGAACAATTGAAAGCTGTTTTATTTGGTTTTATTGAATTTGGTTTGCAAAATCAAAGTCATTATGAAATCATGTTTTTAATTAGAGATGATGAGTTAAAAGAATGTTTAGCAGATGGCCCAAATGTTAGTTACGAAAAATTTGCTACTGTTGTATCTTCTTTGTGTAATGAGAAGGTAAATGTAATGACAATATGGTCTGTTTTTCTATCATTACATGGGTTTGTGGCACACTATTGTGGGAATGATCAAACATTTGAAGAAGTAAAAGGATTAGCTAAAGTACACGTGGAGTTTATTTCAAAATCGCTTCTTATGTAAGTGATTTTCTTTTTAATATTAATTGAACAGCGGTTAATTAATTTAGGGGGGATTTATAATGAAAAAAGCTTTAGTGCTAGGAGCATCTGGATCAATGGGGTATGCAATTGTAAAAGAATTATGTAACAGAGGAATTCATGTAGTGGCCTTTGCGCGGAATAAAGAGAAATTAGAGATATTATTTTCTGGAGAAGAAAATGTGAAAGTTGTAGCCGGAGATGTATTTATACAGGAGGATATAATGGAAGGTGCGAAAGGCGTTGATATTATATTTCATGCTGTAAACATTCCATATTCAGATTGGGAGAAGAAGCAACCAAAATTATTAAAAAATATATTAGAAGTAGCAAGGTATTACGACAGTAAGTTAGGGATAGTTGATAATATTTATGCGTATGGGAGGCAAGGGGAAGAACCTGTAGCGGAAGAAGTTAAAAAGGCACCACATACGAAGAAAGGGAAAATTCGGTTACAACTAGAAATGATGGCAAAACAGGCTCGTGTACAAATGTTTATTGCACATTTCCCTGATTTTTATGGTCCAAATGCAGAAAGTACACTTGTTCATCATACTTTAAATGGGGTACTTGCAAATAAGTTATCAAGCTTTGTTGGAGATAAAAAGATTGCTCGTGAATATATTTTTACACCAGATGGTGCAAAAGCAATGATTGAATTAGCCTTACGTGATGAGGCCTATGGACAAAATTGGAACATACCGGGTTATGGTGTCATTACAGGTGAAGAGATGATTCAACATATACAAGAATTAACGGGATATACAAAACCAGTAATGACAGTAAAAAAAGGTATGATAAATTTAATTGGACTATTTGATAAGCAGATGAAAGAATTTGTGGAAATGCTATATTTGACAGAAAATCCTGTTGTATTAAGCGGAGAGAAATATGAGAGGTATATTGGGAATATACCAAAAACTTCTTATTATAATGGGCTAAAAGAAACGATTATATCTATGCAAAATAAAGGTGTGTAAATGTTAGTATATAAAAAAAGTTACTTCTGTGGATAGAAATAACTTTTTTATATTACGCTTTTTGTTTGACTTCACTAACCTTCTTTTCAGCTACAATAAAATGTGGTCTACGTTTCGTTTCATAATAAATGCGACCGATGTATTCACCCATAACACCTAGGAAAATGAGTTGAATACCACCAATAAATAATATAGCAGAAATTAAAGTGAAGTATCCTGGGACTTCAACACCACCAACAATAATTTGAATAAATGTAGTAATTACGTATAAAATCCCTAAAATAGTTGTTAATAATCCAAGATATATAGATAGTCTTAATGGTTTATTATTGAATGAGATAACACCATCTATTCCGTAATTTAACAATTTAGAAAAAGTCCACTTACTTTCTCCATCAGAACGTAATACATTTTCATATCCAATAATTAATTCATTAAATCCAATCCAGGAGAATAAACCTTTTGAGAAGCGATTGTATTCGCTTAAAGATAATAGAGAATCAACAGCTCTTCTACTTAAAAGTCTAAAATCTCCAATGCCGTCTACTAGTTCAATATCTACAAACTTATTCATCACTTTATAGTATAGACGAGAAACGAAAGAGCGAACGGGTGAATCACCTGTTCTTGTTCTTTTTGCAATAACTTGGTCGTAACCTTCGTTATATCCTTCTAACATTTCTTTTATTAGTGTAGGAGGATGTTGCAAATCGGCGTCCATAATAACAACTGCATCACCTGTAGCGTATTTTAAACCAGCTAACATAGCGGCTTCTTTGCCGAAATTCCGACTAAATGATATATAATGAACAGCTGAATCTGAATTTGCCAAATCACGTAGAATATTTAATGTATTATCTTTACTACCATCATTTACAAAAACAAATTCATAATCGGTAGTTAATTTATGAATTTCAAGAGAAGTCTCTGAATAAAAGGCTCGAAGCATCTTTTCTTCATTGTAGCATGGTACGACTATTGAAAGAGTCATTTTTGACCCTCCTTGTTTATAATGTTTAAAACGTTATTTAATATTTTTTATGAAGCTATCCGCTTTGGATAGCTTCATGATTTATTGAGTGCTCATTTCTGCTTTTTAAAAGGTAATTTTCGGCGTCCTTTTTGATTTGTAAAAACTAGTAAGGCTACACAAATAATTAGTGAAATAATTGATATAATCATACCTAATTTAAAGTAAGGTGTAACATAAGTCATTTCGATTACATGTGCTCCTTTTGTAATCGGGACGCCAATAAAGGCAGAATTTGCTTTCGTGAATTCTGTTTCTTTTCCATCAACTTTTATAGTCCAACCTTTACTATATGGAACAGATAAATATAGTAATCCATCTTTTTTTGAGTTGATTTCACCTTTTAAATAGTTGTTTTTATAATAAATATTTTGAAGTCTATTTTCAGTTAGTTTTTCTGTTTCTTTTTGTACACCTTCGTAATTTACGATATTTGCTTGTAAGTCTTCAAGTTCGTATTCACCTGGTGCATCAATAGAAATAGTTAGTTGGTCTGGATGATCGTCTTTACCTAAATTATAAACAAATCTTTCTAAAGGATATGAGTATGCACCAGTGTCTTCACCTTTCCCCATATCTTTCCCGTTAACTACTGCATGGAATGAACCTTTATTTTTTATCTTTAATTCTACAATTAAATCTCCAGGAGTATTAGGATAATTTATAGGTACGATCATATTTCCATTGCCATGGACAATGAGTTTATTATTCTCTTTTTCCATATTTTCTAGTTGTACTTCTTCCATTTTGATAGATACCGCTTTTGAATTAAGGTTCTTTTTATCAAAATGAGTTAATGAAAAGTCTTTTACATTATTAACGACTACAGCATGTAATAATAATTGGTCACGTTGAGCGAAGTTTAATTTAGAAAATTCTTCTTCACTTATACCAGAATCATATACATACCCTAACGGTAAAGCATAGTCATTTTTGTAAATATTATACGGCCCTACTTGTTTTAATAGTTTATATCCATATGGGATATTTTTTTGATCTGTATCAGCACTTAGTACGCGATATTTTACACCTAACATATTTTCAAGTAGTAGTCGACTATCAACTTGGAAGAACATCGAAGGAGTGTCGAACCCTTGGAATACGTTGTATTTATTTTTCATAAAGTCATGAACATAATAATTAATCAGGCTTTGGTACGTACTTGTACCATGATAACCTTGTAGCATTGGTGTGTTATGGGCGCTACCTGGGTTAAGAATACGATAAAAGTCTTTATCATATTCTTGTATATAACGAATGGCAGCAATCTCATCTTTGTTATCATAGCCAGATACATGTAAAGCTTCTTTTGTAGCATTGCTTTGTCCGAAAGCTGTACTAAGTATATTATTAGCATACATGTAATTCATGGAAATTGTACTAACGAGTACGTTCACTACAACTAAAAATTGTATGAAAGGTTTAGAAAGATAACGCCATAAACATACTGTAATGACAGAAAGAACGATAGTTCCGATTAAAATATTGTCAACTGCCTGTAAAGGTTTATCACTTACATTTATATTTACTTTTCTATAAAATGCATAAATGAATAATCCTATTGATACTAATGAACTCATTATATAAAGTAATTTATGCTCTTTCTTATGAACAATCATCCAATCTAAGATGTATGCTATAGTTTGAGCAATTACAAATACAAATAAATAAAGCCATCTATATTGCATTGCTGAGAAACCATTAAATACAGAGTATGTATACGGAAGCATAAACAGAATGAACATGAAAAATGTAAAGAGTACCTTATTTTTAACAAGTTTATCACGTATAAACATTCCAAATATGATTAGGAATAAAATTAAAGCTGGTAAAGCTAATTGATGATTTTCAGCATCATATACGAAGAAGATAGTTTCCATTAGATCTTTATAAAATTTATCTTCAAAGAATAACGGTATATCAAATTTCTTTGTTAACCGATCCGCACTAAATACCGCATTGACTGATGGGATAAAGCAAACTGCAGCCAAGCCAAGTGATAGACCGTATAATAATCCAATTTTAATATAATAAGCTAGAAAAGAGGCGATTGTTTTATTTTGCTGTGTGGCAAAGTATTGGAAAAATGCATAAATGAAAATGAAAATACTTGTGATAAAAGCAAAATAAAAGTTCGATGCTAACATTAAAGTAGCAGCTACTAGGAAAAGTCCACGTTTCTTTTCTATAATATATTTATCAAGTCCCCATATTACTAATGGTAAAAATACGATGGCATCAGCCATGAAATCCCAAAGTAATGAATGGCGCATAAAAGTAATACATCCACCATATATAATAGCAGCAATAAAAGATGAGAAGACTGTTTTATTATGATAACGTAAAGAACCATACATGAATAACATAGCTAAAAAGTTTTTTAAAATACTCATGTATAATTTCATATCATAGATTTGTTCAATGTTTAATTTAGGAAGTAACAGCGTAATCCAGAAGAACGGCGCTGTACTGTAATAATAACTAAACTCTCCAAATAAATCTCCACCTAATCCATAATCAAAAGACCAAAAAAGATTACCATCTTTAAAGGCATGTTGCAGGAGAAATGTAAAGAAACCAAATTGGCTTAATGCATCACCTGTACCAGAAAAGATTTGATTAGATGTTAAAAAGAAATAATGAAAAGCAAAAGCACACAATAATAATATCGGAATAATCATTATAGTTTTCTTTGAGAAAATCTTATTGTTCGGCTTTATGCTCATAAAAATTTATAATCCTCCTTTGAAAGTTGTTACATATAAAAACACACCGATTATAAAGGTGTGTTTTTTAGTTTTAGCATAAAAAAATATATATTTTTGTTGTATCATATATATTTTACAAGCATTGAATTTCATAGTTTACTTGTAATTTAGTATAAAGCATTCTCAGAAAGTAAGTCAATTTGACATGGAATATATAGCATTTTTTAACCACTGAAAAGTCGAGAATAATGAAGTGCAGTCTTCAGAGTTTATGTTCTGTAAATGATGGTATATAAAAAGCCAAAAGCTTTTCCATTTTTAATAGGAAAAGCTTTTGGCTTTTAAGCATTTTTACGAACTAATTTTTTATTTACAAATCCTAAAATTAACCCGCGTATTTGTGGATCAATTGCAAGGCCAATAATACCGTACAATATACCAGTAAGTGTTAGAGCTACCAGTGGTGGTAAGTTAATTAATACTGTGCGGTATAGGGCGTAACTGATTATAAATGCTAGTGTATTAAATACAATCCCTTTGAATAGTAATGTAAATCCTTTACGAACGAATAAAGTAAACCCGATTAATAAAGTAACCTCAGTAATGATAGCAGCCACAGCAGCTCCCATCATTCCAAATTGGCCACCTAATACGATGTAACTTATGATGGCAACAGCCAATCCAATTCCCATCGTTGTCGCACGCTTCCACTGTTGACCAATTGTTGTTAAATTATCAGCAAGTGGATAGTTGATGGATTGTAAAATGACCATAAAGGCTAAAATTGCAAGAGCATCACCAGCTGGTGCATATTCTTCACCTAATAAAGTAACAATCCAAAAGCTTGGATCAGCGATAAATGGAATGGAGATTCCCATTCCTAAGAAAGACATAAGTTTTAATTCGAACTGAGATAGTTTTCTATGTTCATCAATATTCTTTTCATTTCCAAAAGCAAATAATTTTGGATAAAAGGCCGCTGCAATTACACCGGGTATTTGATAAAGTACAGCAGGTATTTTCGATGCAGCGCCAAAGAATCCAACTTGCTCATATGTTGAAACTTTTTGTAATATAATGGGCCCTAACTGTGGTAAAAGCATAATGATGATCCCATTGATTGTGAAAATAAGCAGTTGATCTAAAATACCTTTGTCCCAGCCTTTATGAACTGTTGTATAGCGAATTACCATTATAAAGGCGATGACTCCTGTTACAAGACTAGATATCCCGTACATGGCAGCGACCATCATAAGTGACCATTTAAATGACATTCCTAGTAGAAGCGCAGCTGCGGCTGTCACGCCTTGTAGTACAGAAATAATCGCTGTAAATTGCATACGTTCTGTTACTTGGAAATAAGCCATTCCAACACCTTGTAAAGTCGCTCCAAACATGGTCGGTAGCACAACCCAATATACCATCGCACGTAAGTAAGCATCAGCATAGAAGAACTGAGCAAAAATAGCGAAGAGCACAGAAATTACGATAGCTAATACTAAACGAATACGTAAATAACTACTTATTAATACGCTAATGTTAGCATCGCTTCTCGTTCCTTCACGCATAAATGTATGTGTCAAACCTGCATCTGTAAAATAACAAATAACAGCGGAAACTGCTAATGCAGTTGTAAACATGCCATACTCACCTGGAGAAACGTATCTTGCAAAGAGAATGGTCGCAATAGCAAGTACAAAACGAACAGTAATATTTCCTACAAAGAGGTAGGATGCGTTTTTAAGAATTTTATTTGTTTTCATGGAACAAGACCTTTCTATTTTTCAGGACGCACTTCATCCTATTTGTAAATTTGATTTGTTTACGGAAAGTATGTTTAAAAGCGTATGCTTTATTTAAGAAAACATAAACTTTATTCGTACAAACCAAAGCATTGCGTATAGTTTTTTGCTTCGTTTTCCATTTTTTGAATAAATTTTGCGACAATATTTATTTATATCGCTCTTGATTAGTTGAACTTGTGATTTATCTAATTTAGAGTTTCCCTTAATGTATATACAAGCGTTGTTAATGACTGTATATGGGAATAAATAAGTTTCAAGGATTTCAATAAGTTCTGTAGAATCATTCACGATTAAGTCTTTTGACTTATTATGAACCCAATCTTTCATTCGATTAAATATTTCTAATTCTTTTGTTGTTTTTAATTCATAATCTTTATACTTTGAAGAAAGATTTCCTTCTGATAAGATTCGATAATATGTTAAATATTCATCTACATAGCATACATTTGTTACACTCATTAATTTAAATAGAAATTCTAAGTCTTCTCCCCAGCTACATCCTGGTGTGAAACGAATGTTATGATCCATCACGGTAGATTTTTTGAAAATCCAAGTGCTCGTCTGAGCAACAACTTGATGTGTTAAGAAAGCTTTTGTCATATCACCTTTAATAAAGTTTGTCGTATGCTCAACTTTTTCCCCAGTCTCTTCGTAAAAGTTCATATAGCCGCAATAACAAGCGTTCATGTTGTTTTTATGCATACTTTCAATTTGTTTTTCTATTTTTGTTGGATGCCATAAATCATCACTATCAAGAAAAGCAACATATTCTCCGCTAGCATTTTCAATTCCTGTATTACGAGCAACTGAAACGCCTTGATTTTCTTGTGGGACATATTTTAATTGTCCCGGATATTTCTGTTCAAGATTTTTTACAATAGAAGATGATTGATCTTTACTCCCGTCATCTACAATTACAATTTCAATATTTTTATATGTTTGATTTAGTATTGATTCCATCGTCTCTTCGATGTATTTTTCCGCATTATACAGCGGGATAACAACTGAAACGATTTGTTTTTGTTCCATCATATAATTATTATCTCCTCAAATTTTTTATGTTTTACACTTATATATAAGCCTTTTAAAGGGAAGATGATTACAAGAACATCTGTATAAGTTTACCGCATATAAACTTTGTAAATCAACTTTCTATTGTGGTACCTCGTATAATTAGAAAGAAATAATTTGAAATGATAAAAGCCCCTTAATTTTTCAAGCGAAATTAAGGAGCTTTAACATATTAGTATTTAGTTAGGAAGTTATTCTTTATCTGTTATCTTTAACTTTTGTTTTAATAATGCATAATCTTGCGTTAAGGTTACAAGTTGATGGTGTAATTTGGAGATTTTTCTCGTCAGGTCAAAAATTAAGATAAAACAGAATAATAGTCCGAATAAGAATAAAATGGACGGAGGATATTCTACTTTTAATAGTTTTCCAATCCAATTTATAATTTTATCCGTAGAACTTAAAATAGCCATTGCAATACAAACGAAAATCCATAAAATAGCATATTTTGTTTCTAAAGTCCCACGACGAATGGAATTAATAATTAAGAAGAATAGTAATAAAATAAAGATAAATGAAAAGGTAATTATATGCATTTATTATCAACCTTTCACGATTTTTTGCATCAATATAGCAAGACTTACCTTAACCATGTAATATGCAGATTTAAGGGGAGTGATGGAAGATTGTCCACCTTGTCGCTCTTGCATATTTACAGATATTTCATTAATGCGAAGTTTTTTCTTTTTTAAATGAATAAGGACTTCTGGTTCTGGATAATCTTTTGGATAATTGTGTGCAAAAATCTTAATTACTTCTCGATTGATAGCACGATACCCAGAAGTTGGATCCATAAATGTTTGTTTTGTTAGTACTTTCAATAGAGCAGTAAAATAAAAAATACCGATTCTTCGGGAAATACTACCTTTATATGCTGTTTTTTCTGTAAAACGTGAACCCAGCACCATATCGCATTGATCCTCGGCAATAGGCTGTATGATTTTGTATAAATCATCAGGATTATGTTGTCCATCAGCATCGAACTGAATCGCAATATCATATCCGTTCTCATAAGCGTATTTATATCCAGTTTGTACAGCTGAACCGATACCTAGATTATATGGTAAATTAACAAGATGAACAGGGAAATCTTTTACGATTTGAGCTGTTTTATCTTTTGATCCATCATTAATAACGCAAATGCTTAATGCTGTAAAATGCTGTTTTAGTTCTAATAATCTTGTTAATGTATCTGCAATTGCTTCTTCCTCGTTATACGCTGGAATAATAATTAACGTTTTTGGTATTGAAATTGGTACCTCAATAGACATTACCGCACCATCCCTTATATACTTAATCATATTATGGTCATTTTTAAACGAACATTATTTAATATACCATTAATAGTATAACAAAATAAAGGAAAAGCTGATGGGTGATTTTAGGAAACAGGCATCGAATAAAAATGCTAAGGCGTAACACTTTATTATAATAAAAAATACATGCAAGGAAGAAAAAACCTGTGCATGTATAAGATAAAATTTTAATGTTACATATTCCAAGGCTTACTTAAAGTTAACACTTCAGCCATTTCTGTACTTTTCAAACGTCCTTTTTTTCTATTTTCTGCACGCTCTGAACCAGTTGTATGTAGCCAATGTTCTTCCTCTGTTTCAGGAATTACTTGTGGTACAGATGAAGGTTTTCCGTCTTTTAATGCGACAAATGTAATAAAACACGTTGCGGCCATTCTACGCTCGCCTGCTAGTAGATCCTCTGCAATTACTTTTACGAAAACTTCCATTGAAGATTTTCCTGTATAACATACGAATGCTTCATAACAAACAGAATCTGCTTGGTGAATTGGAGTTAAAAAATCAACGGAATCGATAGATGCTGTTACGCAATGTTTGCGGCTATGTCTTGCAGCTGCAATTGAAGCGATACTATCAATTTCTGCTAATAATTTCCCCCCAAAAAGTGTTTGGTGATTATTTAAATCGTTAGGAAAAACACGTGTTGTTTTAATTGCTTTTGATTCTCGCATGAATTTCTTTTCCATATATTCATCCCCTATTTTCTGTTTTCAATCAGAGTGACATGTGTAAGTGGAGTACTCATATTAGATATTTAATGAAGTAAAGTGTTCCAAAAGAGGATTATCCCGCTATTTGCGGGCTAATAGTCAGTGGAGGATGAACAAAACCCCCGCAGATTAAAGTTTCACTTTATTGAAATTTCTGTATTTGTATTCATGTAACTGAAAGAAAATTTATCGTATATAAAATGTAGTGTAAAAGAGGATTCGCTTACATTGCAAGTGAAAAAGTAATGACTATGTATTTGTCATAGAAATTCCCTATTAACCTTGTGCCTATTCATGATAAAATCGTTTTGTTATGAATGGAAATAGAGGTGCAATGGACATATGAATCATATAAAAACAAATTTTTCGTCTTTCTTCAGTAAAATAATGATAGGTGCGATGCTCGCATTTTTTGTCTATAGTTGTTGGTCGGCTTTTGAAACAAGTAAGCAATTTTTTGGGGGAAGTACAACAAGTATAACAATCGTATTAGTGATTTTTGTTATTCTTATTTTGTTAGTAGCATCAATTTTGCAATATCGTTTTACAGATAAACAATTTCTTATTTTTCTTATAAGCATATCTATAGTTGTAAGACTTATCACAGTTCTATTTGTAGATGTTCCAATGATAGGTGATATGAAAGCTATGTATGAGTCTGCAAAGCAGATTGCAATTGGCAATAATATAGAGAATGTAGCACAGTTACCTTTTATTATTTATGAATCGATCATCATTCGTATATTTGGTGATACGGTATTTGCTTTACAACTATTTAATATTTTATTTTGTACAGGAACTGCATTTTTCATTTATCGCATTGCGTCAATGGTCTTTGGAGAAGAGTGTGGTCGTGTTGCATCAATGTTTTACGCTTTATATATTCCAAATATATTTATGAGTTCTGTATTAACGGCGGAATCACTCGCAATATTTTTATGTTATTGTGCTTGTTACATATTTTTATATAAGGGATTAGATCATCCTTATATGTGGGTAATTTCAGCCGTTTTATTTGCGCTTAGCAATATGATTTTCCCAATGGGGTTATTTTTACCTATTTTTATAGCTGTATATGTGCTGTTAATTGAATTATTTCAATCAGCAACGAAACAAAAATTACTATTAAAAATGATAGGACTACTTATTCTGTTTTATAGTACTCATTTTGGTGTGAGCTATGGTATCAAGATGATGGGAATGTCACAGTATACGATTTCTAATCAGACTTATGTTCAATCTGTTTTAATTGGAAAAAGTCAAAATGAAGAAAAAACATCCAAAAATCAAAGTGTAAAAGAGCACATTGATCAAGAGTTAAAAGAAATGGAAGTAGAAAGGTTTAAACTGTTAAAACCAGTTATTAACCAGCTTTCAGACGAGGGAATAAATTCTATTATTTTTAAATGTGAAAAGCTTATATATATAGCGGTGACATTATTTATGTCCATAGCTTTATTACATTTTCTAATTAAGAAACAGCAAAATGAAGGATATATGTTGTTTGTATTATTAATTACCGGATATGTATCGTTAAGGCTCTTTCAAGTAGATATGGCATATTATAATATTATTATGCCAGCTTTGTTTATTTTACAAAGCTTTGGTGTTTATATGAGTTATTTTTATTGCCAAAAAATATTTTTCAGAAAATAAAAGAATCCATTTTGGATTCTTTTTTTGTAGATGGATGATAAGGATGAATACAAAGTGGGGATGAAGAATCTCCACTTTGTATCGGTTTGCCTTATCGGTTTAGTTCTAGTTGTAAATTATCCGCTGTTAAGGCCATTTTCGAGGAATCGTCTTGAATACTCTTCATTACTTGTGAAATAGTTTCTAATTCATTTTCAATTTTTTTATTTTGTTCTTTAGAGTTAGACATATCTTTTACGATTTCTTGGAAATATTGATCTGTCGCATGCATACTATCTGTACCTTCAGATACGAGAGAGCTTATTTGTTCCACGGAAGAAGAGACGTGTATAATTTGTTCATTAGTTTTTTCAACGAGTTTTGTAACGTTGGAAATTGATTCTTTCGTTTGCTCTGATAACTTTCGGATTTCTCCCGCTACGACTGAAAAACCTTTACCAAATTCGCCAGCACGTGCAGATTCAATAGCAGCATTTAATGCTAGTAAATTTGTTTGCTCGGCGATTGATTTTACAATATCAATGATTTCGTTAATTTTGTTAGAAATATCAAG
This sequence comes from Bacillus cereus group sp. BfR-BA-01316, assembly GCF_022664195.1. NCBI lineage: Bacteria > Bacillati > Bacillota > Bacilli > Caryophanales > Bacillaceae > Bacillus > Bacillus cereus group sp. BfR-BA-01316. The sequence continues at coordinate 62,378 of NZ_JAKUGX010000008.1, read as the reverse complement.
AAGTTCACGAGTATCAGTAATGATAGTTTCCATATTCGTTTGTTTTGCAGATTTAATTGTTCTTTTCCTTTATTGGCCTTTTCTTCTGATGTCGTAGCTAATGATGTACCTGTTTTGGCAATTCCTACGATACTTTCTGATTTAGATGTTAACTGTTGAATAGAAGAGCTTGTTTTTTCAGATACTGCCGCTAGTTCTGTTGCAATATGTGTAATCGTCATAGATGTCAGTTCTTTTTCTTTTTCATGTTCTTTTTGGATTTTTTCATATTCGGATTCATAAGCTGCAATAACAAGTTCTTGTTCTAATATGAATAATTTATTTATTACGTTTATAGAATAAGAAAAATCGTCTATCGTTGAAATTTTCGTTTGCAAAATCTTCATGATGGAGCGGAATAATTCTTGATAAGCAGCAGTATACCATTTTCTATGTAAACCAATTTGTACGTGCCTTTTTGCAATTCTAACACGTTGTTCAATAAAATCTTCATTCATATTCCCGCTGAACAATTCTTTAATATGTGTCTTTAAAGTTTGTTTTAATTTGGGAATAGAGCTGTAGCGTTCAATAACAGCAATTAAATTAGGTTGTTTTGTGATGTTGGTGTAGAATTTTTCTGTTATCCAATCTATTTCCTCATAAATAAATGGCTGTAATACTTTAACAATTTGTAAATCTTCCTTTGAAATATGTAGCATATCCATTTGAGTTTTTAGTTCAGAATTAGCAGGCACGTTAAATATGATTTTTTGGTCTTTGCTTAATTCAATTATACTGGTGTTTGTTTTATTTTTTTAAAAAACCCCAAGCATCATTCTTCCCCCTGTTTATAAAGCGTTTTCATTTTTTGTTCTAATGTAATTATATATTTTTATATACAATTACTCTATAGTATATGGAATTGTATATAAATTAAGAGAATTCTATGTAGAATTCTCTTAATGGCCTTTATTAATTTTTGCATGTGTTTTAAAGAAAACTGGGAAATGTACATTATATATTACGGTGACCACACGAATAACGAATGTTATTAATAAACAAACATAGAAAGCTAATACGTGTGCCCCCATTGCATGTGTAATTAAGAAACTAACTGCTCCTAAAATAGAAGCAATTGCATATATCTCTTTTCGGAATACATACGGGATATCTTGAGCGCAAATGTCACGTAAAATACCGCCCCCAATACCTGTAATAACTCCCATTGAAACGACTAAAAACGAGGCGTCAACGTGATGTGACATTGCTGCATTTGCACCAATAGCTGTAAATACACCTAAACCAACAGCATCAGAAAGCATAATAACAACTTGAAGTTTATTGATGCGCTCAAAAAACATACATGTGAATAATGCTGATAGTACACTTACGAAAAAGTAAATGGGTTTTACAAATGCGACAGGAGGCAGGTTACCAATCATAATATCACGAATAATACCGCCGCCGAGCGCAGTAGCTACAGCTAAACAAAGGACACCAAATAAATCTAGATCTTTTTTCAAACCAACTAATGTACCAGAAATGGCAGCGGCGATAATGCCAAGAAACGTAAATATATCGATTAATAACATGGCTTTAATTCCTTCCTCTTAAAGATGTTCCAGAGAAAAAATATACACTAAAGTTTTGGAAATAACAATTACTTTTCGCTACATGTAGAAAAATGGATGAAATAGCTAAAGAAAGCGTTTGAAAATGCTTGATAAGTAGCAATAAAGTAAAGCGGAAAAGTGTGGAAAGATTAATAGTATAGTTTTTTGATGTAGCTTAGTTGGAGGGATGGTACAATAAGAGAAGTCCGCTTTGTACATTTGTATAAAATGATAAAAAAATATTTCTGTACGGTCGAAAATAAGTGCATATGTGTTAGATAGTTTTTATAGGGATGGGGAAGGATAGCTAAAGGACAATGTTTTCGGTTACTAATAATGCTGGATTTGACTAGTTTCGGCATGAAAAATAGTTCTCAATTTAAATATGAGTTATGTTATAATTGCTAGGTGTGTTTAAACAGTAGAAAACTATGATTAAAAGATAATGTAAAGATTTTTTATGGAGGTCTTGGAATGTTAGCAAATCAAGCTAGGGTTAGATTTGAGCATTTTTTGCTCTTTTTTATTATTTTACAGCCTGTTTTAGATTTATTAACGTCTCTTAGCATCGTTTTATTAAAGTCAAATGCCACTGTTGGAATTTTGGTAAGATTTCTTATTATGGCTGTTGGTGGTATTTACATTTTAATTCAGGCAAAAGAGAAGGAAAATAGGAAGTTTTTAATTTACTTAATACTATTAGCAGTAGTTTTAGGGATAGGGTTTATTAATAATAAACTAGTTAAGAATCCTATTGTACTTGGTGAAGAAGTTAAGTTTGTTGCGAAGGCATTATATATATATATTATGCTAGGATCATACATTTTAGCTTTAAAATCATTGAAAAAGAAAGTAAATATTAGTGACAAAGTCAGAAATAGTATTGTGTATTCAACATTAATCATTAACGCTATTATGGTTATTTCTATTTCGACATCTACAGACTTTGGTAGTTATCAATGGATGAAAGTTGGTTCCCGAGGGTGGTTCTATGCAGGTAATGAACTAGGGTCAATCTTAGCTATTATTTTCCCTATCGTGGTACTATATTCTATTCAAAAAACAAAGAGCGTGAAACACGTTTTATATTGGATTCCATCGCTTTTAATGATTTACTCGTTAATTCAAGTTGGTACGAAAGTAGGGATGGGCTCAATTGGTGCTACGTTAGCAGCAGCAATCGGGATTATCGTACTACAATTATTATTTGATAGAAGAAATCCAAACAAAAAGTCTCTTGTACTTAATGGATTAATTGCTATTGTCCTATTAGCTGGTGTTGTCGGAACGTTTAAAATGACGCCATTAGCACAAAATATGGGTATTCATAACAACTATTTATCAGAACAAAATGTAGCGCAGCAAGGTCAAAAAGAAAAAGAAATTAAAGAGAAAATTAAAAAAGAAGAAAAACAACATAAAGTTGAGAAACCAGAAGAAAAGGCGAAGGTAGAAGCGGAAGTTAAGAAAGAGCTTGAGAAAGAGCAAAAGAAAGAAAATCAAGAAAATCTTATTTTCAGTGGACGTCAAGTATATGAAGAGAGACATAAGCAGTTCTTTAAAGAAGCGCCAATGTCACAAAAGTTATTAGGAATGGGTTATGCAGGTAACTATAAATATAATGAACAAAAGCAGCCAGATCCGAAGCTAATCGAAATGGACTTCCATGATTGGTTTTATGATTTCGGAATTATTGGTTTTGCGTTAATGATGATTCCATTTATTTATTACGGCGTAAGAATCCTACTAGCATTTGTTACAAGATTTAAGGAAATATTTAATGTGAAATATGGAATGATTACAGCAAGCTTAGTATTAGCATTAGGTATTGCATATATTGCAGGACATATTTTGACAGCACCAGGAGTAGGGATTTACTTTGTAGTGGTGTTAGCTTATCTAATCGTAGATCTAGAAATTGAATGATAAAAATAAAAGCTAACTTTTGTTAGCTTTTATTTTTTAGTACAGTAAAATAAAGATAGATGGAAATGTAGCGAGGATTTAAAGGAGGAAAAAATATGAGGATATTGCATATGAATGCAGGAGCAGAAGATGGTGGAGGAAAAACACATATTATTTCACTGCTTGATCAGTTTCCGGATGGTGAAGTAGAATTAGCAGTATTTGAAGATGGAATTGTTGCGAAAGAAGCAAGAGAGCTAGGAATAAAAGTTCATGTATTTTCACAAAAATCTCGCTATGATTTATCCATTTTAAAGAACATAAGTGAATTCATTAATAAAGAAAAATTTGATGTAGTTCATACACACGGTCCTAGGGCGAATTTCTTTGTTTCTCTAATGAAGAAGAAATTCGCGGCAAAATGGGTAACGACAATTCATAGTGATCCATTTCAAGACTTTACTAAACAAGGCTTAAAAGGCTGGATTTTTACTAAGTTAAATTTGAAATCTTTAAAAAATATAGATTTATTTTTTGTTGTAACGAATAGGTTGAAAAAAAGCTTAGCGGCATTAGGTATTTCAAATGAAAAGATGCATGTTATTTATAACGGGATTGAATATGATCAGGAAAAAGCAGATGGCTATAATAAAAAGGAAATGTTTAATATTGACGAAGATGTGTTTACGGCAATCCAAGTAGCGCGTCTGCATCCTGTTAAAGGACATGAAGTTTTATTCGATGCGTTACAACAAACGAAATTGGAAAAAATTAAAGTGTTATTAGTTGGTGATGGGCCGTTAGAAGGAGAACTAAAGGCATTAGCTACTGAAAAAGGGATTAATGATAAAGTTGAATTTTTAGGGCATCGTCAAGATGTGAAACAATTATTTGCTTCATCACATGTCAATTTGTTAACTTCCCATAGCGAAGGATTTCCATTAGTTTTATTAGAAGCGGCAAATCAACGTGTACCATCAATTGTGACTAGAGCAGGAGAAATCGAACCGTTAATTGCAGATGAAACTTATGGATGGATTGTACCAACTGGTGATGGCAAGGCATTGGCATCGGCATTAGAAGAGGCGTATGACAAGTGGAAAACTGGAGAGTTATCAGTAATGGGCAAGCATATTTATGAGCATGCTACTATGAACTTCTCACTTCAAAAATTATATGAAGATACGAAAGAAACATATAAGCAATTAATAGCGAAAAACTTTTAATGATAGAGAGGATAGTTAAATATGGCAGTACAAACGGTTGATATTCTAGGTGTTCCTTTCTCTACAATGACAATGGATGAAACGGTCCAATATTTAAAGGAACAACTAGAATTGGAGCAAACTGATACTTTTCAGGTAGTAACAGCAAATCCTGAAATTGTTATGTGTGCAAAAAAGGATGAAGAGTTCCATAAAACATTACTAAATACCGATTTAATTACACCTGATGGTATTGGGGTTGTAAAAGCAAGTGGTATGCTTGGTACACCTGTAAAAGAACGTGTAGCAGGTTTTGACTTAATGTGTAATTTATTTGCGAAGTTATCAGAAGAGAATAAACCAGTATCTGTTTTCTTATTAGGTGCAAAACCACATGTTGTACAAGCCGCGGCTGATCATTTAACGAAGACATATTCAGCTGCATCTATCGTGGGGATACAAGATGGATATTTTAAACAAGAAGAAGAAGAGAATATTGTTTCACGTATTCAAGAGGCAAAACCAGATTTATTACTTGTTGCACTTGGCTTTCCAAGACAAGAAAACTTTATCCAAAACAATAAGCATCGTTTAGAAACGAAAATGGCTGTTGGAGTAGGCGGTAGTTTAGATGTGTGGGCTGGAGAGGTAAAGCGTGCGCCAAAATGGATACAAGCTATTCATTTAGAGTGGTTTTACAGATTATGTAGTAATCCAACACGCTGGCGTCGTCAGTTAGTATTAGCCGAGTTTTTAAAAGAAGTAATGCGTTCAAAAAAGTAGCGGAATATCGCTACTTTTTTTTATTTGTTTATTTTTGATAAAGTGAAACTTTAATCAGTGGGGGTTTTGCTCATCCCCCACTGATTATCAGCCCTCACCAATCGGGCATTTACGGGCAGCCCGACTCCCAACTAACTTCTTTGCTCCAGCTGGATTTTGAGGTGGGAGTTCTACTGCCCGCAAATAGCGGGATAAACATTTTACTTTTTGGGAGTGATGAAGGAGAATTTTTTATACGAAAGTATTTTACTTATGCAATACACACATGTAAAATGATGTGTAAAGACACCTGTGTAAGGAGGACTTCTTGTGAGCAAGGTAAAAGAAATTTCGAAGCGAAAGCTACTTGGTATAGCAGGGCTTGGCTGGCTATTTGACGCAATGGATGTTGGAATGCTTTCATTTGTAATAGTGGCGTTGCAAAAAGAGTGGGGATTAAGTACTCAAGAGATGGGTTGGATAGGTAGTATTAACTCAATTGGTATGGCTGTAGGGGCGCTCGTTTTTGGGATACTATCAGATAAAATAGGACGGAAATCGGTCTTTATTATTACATTATTACTATTTTCTATTGGTAGTGGCTTAACGGCTTTAACGACGACACTCGCGATGTTCCTCGTTTTACGCTTTTTAATTGGTATGGGGCTTGGCGGGGAACTTCCAGTTGCATCTACCCTTGTATCGGAGAGTGTTGAAGCACACGAACGTGGGAAAATAGTTGTACTATTAGAAAGCTTTTGGGCTGGTGGTTGGTTAATCGCAGCTCTTATCTCATATTTTGTTATTCCTAAATACGGTTGGGAAGTTGCTATGGTATTAAGTGCAGTTCCAGCGTTATATGCTTTATATTTAAGATGGAATTTACCCGATTCTCCGCGATTTGAAAAGGTTGCAAAAAGGCCATCTGTTATTGAAAATATAAAATCGGTTTGGTCTGGAGAGTATCGTAAAGCAACAATTATGTTATGGATTCTATGGTTTTGTGTTGTCTTTTCCTATTATGGAATGTTCCTTTGGTTACCTAGTGTAATGGTACTGAAAGGCTTTAGTTTAATAAAAAGTTTTCAGTACGTACTCATTATGACCTTAGCTCAACTTCCAGGATATTTCACAGCTGCATGGTTTATTGAACGTCTTGGTCGTAAATTTGTATTGGTTACGTATTTAATTGGTACAGCATGTAGTGCTTATGTGTTCGGAATTGCGGAGTCATTAACAGCATTAATAGTGGCAGGTATGTTACTATCCTTCTTTAATTTAGGTGCTTGGGGTGCATTATACGCTTATACACCGGAACAGTATCCAACAACTATTCGCGGTACAGGTGCAGGAATGGCAGCGGCATTTGGACGTATTGGTGGTATTCTTGGACCACTATTAGTAGGGTATTTAGTTGCTTCACAAGCTTCACTATCGCTAATATTTACGATTTTCTGTGGATCAATTTTAATTGGGGCACTTGCTGTAGTTATACTTGGTCAAGAAACGAAACAGAGGGAATTAGTATAAAGAGAAACTTTAATCAGTGGGTGTTTTGTCCATCAACCACTGATTATTAGCCCGCACCAATCGGGATCAAAGAAAAGGGGAATCAAAGTGGTTTCCTTTTTTCTGTTTTTTTAGATAAATAATGGTATAGTAAGAAAAAGGGATTGTTTCTTACTAAAGCGAATGTATACAACAAGACATATGGACAAAGGAATTAGGTGGCTAGATAAATGAAAATCTTACTTATCATGGAAGAAACAGAAGAGCGAAGAAAATTAGTTGAGAACTTTACTGAAAACATTCGAAATGTAGAATGTTTTGAAGCGGAAACTGGAACAGAATCTTTGCTAATAATGAAAAAACATACACCTGATTTTGTTTTTTTAAATTCGCAATTAATGGATGGTACTGGTTTTGAATATTCGAGTTTATTACGAGAAGTGCATTGTTATACGAAATTTATTTTTATTGGTGAGGATATAGAAGAGGCAATTACAGCTTTTCGTTTCCAAGCGTTTTATTATTTATTACGACCATTTCGTGAAGAAGATTTACAATTCATTTTATATAAAATGGGAAAAGAACAAGGTGAGAAAGCAAAGAGTCATTTGCGTAAACTGCCGATAGAAGGCCATGAGGGGATTAGATATATTTTCCCGGAGGATATTGTATATGTAAGTAAAAATAAGGAAAACAAAACCGTTTCAATTTATACAACGAATAATCAGTATATTTCAACATACACACTCCAGGAATTAGAAAATAAACTAAATGCATATGATTTTTTACGTGTACATAAAAGCTATTTAATTAATATGTCATATGTACAAGAACTTAAACCTTATTATAATGGCACGTATAATTTGCATTTAGACAGGTACGATGAGCAACCGATTCCAGTAAGCCGCAATTATGTAAAACGACTTCGAAATAAAATTGAACTGTGACAAGTAATGAGAGAATTTTAACATGATAATCTAAAAATCCTTCATGATAAGGAGGATTTAAGTAAAGTATTCAGAAAATTTAGTACAATCTCCACTAAGAAGTAGTAATGGGGGGATTGTATGTGAAAACATTGAAATCAATTTTGCTTTGGGGAGTTATTGCAGCGCTAGGAGCATCGGCTTTTGGTGTAATAGCGTTATCGCAAGGTGAGACAATTAATGCTGTATGGCTATTAGTTGCTGCTGTATCAGTGTATGCGATTGCTTATCGCTTTTATAGTAGATTTATAGCGAGGAAAGTTTTTGGCCTAGATAATAATAGACAAACACCTGCTCATACGTTAAATGATGGCAAGGATTATGTTCCGACAAATAAATGGGTTTTATTCGGACATCACTTTGCAGCGATTGCAGGGGCAGGTCCTTTAGTAGGACCGATTTTGGCGGCACAGATGGGGTATTTACCTGGGACAATTTGGATTATTGTTGGGGTAGTCATTGCTGGAGCTGTACAGGATTTTGTAATTTTATTTGCTTCAATGAGACGTAATGGTAAATCATTAGGAGAAATGATTAAAGATGAGATTGGTCCTGTTACAGGATTAATTGCAATGATTGGTATTTTAGGTATTATGATTATTTTATTAGCGGTATTAGCTTTAGTAGTTGTGAAGGCACTTGTTGGAAGCCCATGGGGAATGTTTACAATCGCAGCAACGATTCCAATTGCTATTTTAATGGGAGTTTACATGCGTTACATTAGGCCAGGGCGAGTAGGAGAAGGATCAGTAATCGGTATTGTTCTACTAGTCTTATCTCTTATTGGAGGACAATATGTGGCGGAAAATCCGACACTTGCAAGTATGTTTACTTTTAGTGGTGAGACAATTGCTATTATGCTTATCGTATATGGATTCATTGCATCAGCATTACCAGTTTGGATGCTTCTTGCGCCACGTGATTATTTAAGTACATTTTTAAAAATAGGGACGATACTTGGGTTAGCAATTGGTATTTTAATTGTAGCTCCAGATTTGCAGATGCCGGCAGTATCTCAATTTGTTGATGGAACAGGGCCTGTTTTCTCGGGGAATTTATTTCCGTTCTTATTTATTACAATAGCTTGTGGTGCTGTGTCGGGATTCCACGCTCTCGTTTCATCAGGCACGACGCCGAAAATGATTGAGCAAGAAGGCCACGCAAGGCCAATCGGTTATGGAGCGATGTTAATGGAGTCGTTTGTAGCGGCAATGGCTATGATTGCAGCTTGTGTATTAACACCGGGAACTTATTTTGCAATTAATAGCCCAGCAGCGCTAATTGGAACGGATGTATCACAAGCAGCTCAAGTTATTTCTTCATGGGGATTTGCTATTACACCGAATGAATTAAAAGAACTTGCTGTTAATGTCGGAGAACAGACCATTTTATCACGTACAGGTGGTGCACCAACATTGGCAATTGGTATGGCGTATATATTTTCGCAAGTAATAGGCGGAACGGCGATGATGGCATTTTGGTACCATTTTGCTATTCTTTTTGAAGCACTATTTATTTTAACAACGATTGATGCCGGAACACGCGTAGGGCGATTTATGATTCAAGACATTTTAGGTCATGTATATAAGCCGTTTGCGAAAACAGATTCAACATTAGCAAATGTGGTAGCTACAACACTATGCGTACTAGGGTGGGGGTACTTTTTATATCAAGGGGTGGTAGATCCTCTTGGTGGAATTAATACGCTATGGCCACTTTTCGGTATTGCAAATCAAATGTTAGCGGGGATTGCATTATTACTTGGAACGACAATCTTATTCAAAATGGGGAAAAAGGCATACGTATGGGTAACGCTTATTCCGACTGTAGGATTACTTATTGTAACGATGACAGCTGGTTATCAAAAGTTATTTCATGAAAATCCTAAAATAGGATTTCTATCACATGCGAAAGTATTTCAGGGAGCGTTAGATGATGGGAAGGTATTAGCTCCAGCTAAAAATGTTGCGCAAATGAAACAAATTATTTTTAATGACTATATTGATGCGGCACTTTGTGGAATTTTTATGATAGTTGTAATTGCTGTGTTAATTTCTGCACTTCGAATTTGGATTCAGGTATTAAGAAATAAGCCAATGCCGTTAAAAGAGGCACCATATATTCCAAGAGATGAAAGTGAGTCGAGGAACTATGCTTAAAAGTTTACGGAACGTATGGGGAAAGAGAAAGCAATTTATTAGTTTACTTGTCGGAGTTCCAAGTTATGAAACGTATGTAAATCACATGAAAGTACATCATCCAGAAGAGAAAATTCTATGTCAAAAGCAATTTTTTGCTGAGGCACAAGAAGCTAGATTTAATGCAAAAGGCGGAAAGATATCGCGATGTTGTTAATGGAGGGGACGAAATTTCGTCTCCTTTTTTAGTTTGCTTTTTGCTGTTCCACGTGGAACAATAAAACAAAAAAGTTTGGGAATTATAGGGATTTCGTAATACAATAACATATAGAAAGGGATAGATGGAAAAGAAAAAGTAGGGAGATTAGTTTATGTTCAGAGATCTATTTGTAAATATGACAATCATTCTTTCCTTTATCTTTGTGGGTGCTCAGTTTTTAAGAGATAAGCCATTAAAAGAAGGATTCTCTTTTTTGCAGAAATGTTTGGTCGGTATTTTAACTGGAATATTAAGTATATTATTGATGCATTTTGGTGTACATATTGAAGATATTATGTTGGACTTACGTTATTTAGCTGTTGTTTTGGCAATTATAATTGGTGGCCCAATAGCTAGTAGTATAACAGTTGTGATCATTTTAATAACGCGGGTATTTTTTACTGAGTATTCTTTAGCATCTGAATTGGCTTGCTATACTATCGTGGCAATAGGGATTGGTATTACCCCCATTTGGCGGATGAAGATTTCTATATTTACAAAATGGATATGGTTTAATGTGTACAGTTTGTCTATTTTAATACTACCACTTTATATTTTATTTAAGGATCTATATGTAGTGGCATTATATTTAATTTGTTGTATTGTAGCGGCATACATCACATTTGTAAGTACAAGTTACGTATTGCAATCGAATGAATTATTTCAAACGATGAGGCATTATGCAACGATAGATGCATTAACGAATCTAGGAAATGTAAGGCAGTTTGATTTAGAGATGAATCGCCATATTGGTAACGAGTATATGAAAAATGATTCACTTTGTTTATTACTTATCGATATTGATCACTTTAAGTATGTAAATGATACATACGGCCATCCTGCTGGGGATGAAGTATTAAAACAAGTAGGACGTATTTTGCTAAAGAATGCACCATTCCCAAATTTAGTCTTTCGAAAGGGTGGCGAAGAGTTTGCCCTGTTGTTACCAAAAAAGGGATTAGCATTTGGAATTCGTATAGGGGAACAAATTCGATTAGCTGTTGAAAAGCATTCATTCCAAATGAAAAATGGAAAGAAAATTAAAATCACAGTTTCTGTCGGGATTTCAGAGTATAAAAAATCACCTGATCAATTTATTCAATCAGCGGATGATGCGTTATATTATTCAAAAAGAAATGGTAGAAACAAAGTTAGTTCAGCATCATAGAAATTCGGGAAGTACTTTAAAACATTTCTGCAAAATAATTAAAACCCACAGAACAATAAATGTTCTGTGGGTTTTAATATATGTTCAAATTTATGAATAAAAAGCTTTATGTTAGACAAGTTCTTTCGGTGCAACGAATTTGCGGTATGCACCGTGATGTGTTGGTCCTACATATTCGTTAATCTTAAATGAATGACGAATTGCAGCTGTGATGAATTCTTTCGCAGTTTTTACTGCTTCTTTCACAGTTTTTCCTTTTGCAAGTTCTGCTGTAATTGCAGCAGAATATGTACAACCTGCACCGTGTGTATTTGTCGTATCAATCTTTTCTGATTCTAGAAGATCGAATGTTTCTCCGTCATATAATACATCAATAGCAGTTTCTGTTCCTAGTTTGCTACCACCTTTAATTAGTACGTATTTAGCACCTAAAACGTGGATTTTCTTTGCAGCTTCTTTCATGTCCTCAAGAGAATTAATTTTCACACCACTTAATTGGTATGCTTCAAATAAGTTTGGCGTTACAACTAATGCCTTTGGAACAAGAACGTCACGTAAGCAGTCATTTGTTTCAGGATGTAACGCTTCATCCGCTCCTTTACATACCATAACAGGATCAACTACTACATTTTCGAAATTGTGCTTTTCAATTGTTTCCGCAACCATTTCGATAATTTCTACTGATCCAAGCATACCCGTTTTTAAAGCATCTACGCCAACGCCTTCAATTGTTGTTTCTAATTGTGGTTTTAATGTAGAAGCTGCGATTGGGAATACGTTATGTGCCCAACCGTTATGTGGGTCCATTGTTACGATTGTCGTAAGTGATGTCATCCCATATACGCCAAGTTCTTGGAATGTTTTTAAATCTGCTTGTATACCAGCACCGCCACTTGTATCAGAACCAGCGATTGTAAGTGCTTTATTTAATGTCATTATGAAAGCCCCCTCAAGTGATATAATGAAAACTATGTTTTCACTATTATATCAATGTTACGAATAAGTACAAAGTGAAAAGTAGATGATTTATGTTAAGTACTATTTAAAATCTTGTATGTAGGAGACGAATTATGTTTCAAGAGAATCGTACAAATGAATTAGTTATATTGAAAGAGATTGCAGAAACGTTGAATACCTCAAATGATACATATCACGTACTTCAAGCTGTGTTAGAAAAACTATTGAATGTAACTGGTTTAACGACAGGATGGATTTTCCTTGCGGATGAAAATGGTAGATATACAAAATTAATTGATTACCAATTACCAGAGGGATTGAAATTCGAAAATAAACGACCAATGTGTGAAGGGAATTGCTGGTGCCTACACAGCTTTGTGGAAGGGAAATTAGAGCGAGCAGTTAATATTATTGAATGTAAGAGAATTAATAATGCAATTGAATACAACTGGGGAGATACAGAAGGGATTGTACATCATGCGACAGTACCGCTCAAAGCAGGTGGAGACGAATTTGGCGTATTAAATGTAGCTAGCCCAGGTAAAACACATTTTTCTGAAGAAGAATTAGTACTATTACAATCAGTTGCCTTTCAAATTGGAACGGCATTAAAGCGTACAAAACTGTATGAAAATGAAAAGAGAAGAGCTCATTATTATGTAAAGTTAGAACGCTTTATTCAAGCTTTAAGGACAATTCATAAATTTAATGCATTACCAGAAGAGATTGTAAAGCAAATAGGGAGTTTATTTCTATGGGAGCAAGTTGCATTCTTTATTAGAGAAGAAAATGAACTAGCTGTGAGAGCTTCTTATAAGAAGGGTGAACTACAAGATGATTTGAGGGCGGCAGCACAGGAAGCGTTGGAAAAAGAAGAGTCTGTCTTGTTGAAGCGTCAGGTTGGTAATATAGAGCATCCCAATAGGGCAGTTATCGCTATTCCGATACATATTCAAAATCATATATTTGGAGTATTAAGTGTAAGTTCTAATAATGGAGAATTTGATATAAATACGATAGATGTAGTACAAGCGTTAGCAAATCATATTTCGTTAATGATAGAGAACTTAAGATTAAATGAAAAACGTCGTGAACTTGTACGAATGGAAGAACGTAATCGTTTAGCTAGAGATTTACATGATTCTGTGTCACAAAAGTTGTTTTCATTAACCTTTATGACGAAAGGCGCTGAAGCTGTTTTAAAGGGTAAAAATGAAAAGGTAGACCAGTCTTTGCATGAGATGCGTGAATTAGCACAAGGCGCCTTGAAAGAAATGAGGACATTGATTTGGCAACTCCGTCCGGCTGGATTAGAGAAAGGGTTATTACCAGCTTTAAAGCAATATGGTGAAAGTTTAGGGTTGAAAATTCGGGAACAAGTTACAGGTGTGCGTGATTTGCCGCGCGTAGTAGAAGAAGCGCTATGGCGAATTGGACAAGAAGCTTTAAATAACGTAAGTAAGCATGCTGATGTAAGAGAAGCAACGATTTATTTCAAAGTGACAGAGAAGAATGTATCATTAGAAATAGTGGATCAAGGAAATGGGTTTGTAGAAAAGGATGTAAAAGAGAAGAAATCGCTCGGTATGACTACGATGCGCGAAAGAGTAGAGTTAGTTGGTGGAACGATTAAAATTGTAAGTAGTAAAAAACGAACGAGTGTAAAAGTAAATGTACCATTATGATGTGAAAATGAGGGAAGTTTGTGAAAATAAAAGTATTATTAGTTGATGATCATACAGTTGTGTTAAAAGGATTAGCATTTTTTCTAAGTACACAGGAAGACTTCGAATTAGTCGGGGAAGCAAACAATGGGAAAGAAGCGTTAGTAAAAGTAAGTGAAACGAGTCCAGATGTTGTATTAATGGATTTATATATGCCTGAGATGGATGGAATTGAGGCAACAGCTTGTATTAAAAAAGAATATCCAAACGTGAAAGTAATTGTATTAACTAGTTTTTCTGATCAAGCACATGTATTGCCAGCATTAAAAGCTGGGGCAAGTGGATATATTTTAAAGGATGTGGAACCAGATCAACTTGTTGAAGCGATTCGAAGCGCGTATAAAGGTAATATTCAATTACATCCAGATATAGCAAATGCTCTTCTTTCTCAAACTTTACCGGAGGAAGAAAAAGAAGAAGAACCTTCCGTTCAAGTGGATGTGTTAACAGCGAGAGAAAATGAAGTATTGCAGCTATTGGCGAAAGGGATGAGTAATAAAGAAATCGCTTCTGTTTTAGTTATTACAGAAAAAACGGTAAAAGCTCATATGAGTAGTATTTTGAGTAAGTTACATTTATCTGATCGCACACAAGCAGCATTATATGCAGTGAAAAATGGAATTGTATAAGACGAAAGTCGTAAGACCTAGTTCGCCTTTAGAAGGTGGACTTTTTTTATGGAAAAATACGTCTATGTGAGGACGAAATTGTCTTGATATAAAGATAAAATGTATTTGTAAGCAACAACAATTATAAGGGAGTACCCTTTTTCGTAAGTGATATATAACAACATAAGAGTGAGTAGTAGGAGGAAAAACAATGGCAACAGTTTTATTTGTAAAAGCAAACAACCGTCCGGCGGAACAAGCAGTTAGTGTGAAATTATACGAGGCATTTTTAGCAAACTATAAAGAAGCACATCCAAATGATACAGTAGTAGAACTTGATTTATATAAAGAAGAATTACCATATGTAGGCGTAGATATGATTAATGGTACATTCAAAGCAAGTAGAGGATTTGATTTAACAGAAGAAGAAGCAAAAGTGGTAGCAGTTGCTGATAAGTATTTAAATCAATTCTTAGAAGCTGATAAAGTAGTTTTCGGTTTCCCATTATGGAACTTAACGATTCCGGCCGTATTACACACGTATATTGATTATTTAAACCGTGCTGGTAAAACGTTTAAATATACACCAGAAGGTCCAGTTGGGCTTATTGGAGATAAGAAGATTGCTTTATTAAATGCACGCGGCGGCGTATATTCTGAAGGACCAGCAGCTGAAGTAGAAATGGCTGTTAAATATGTAGCAAGCATGATGGGCTTCTTCGGCGCAACAAATATGGAAACGGTAGTTATTGAAGGACATAACCAATTCCCAGATAAAGCAGAAGAAATCATTACAGCAGGTCTTGAAGAAGCGGCTAAAGTAGCAAGTAAATTTTAATTAAAAACATAATCGTCACTCGAAAAAAGTAGCATTAACATGTAAACGTTAATGCTGCTTTTTTTATATTTTAAGTTCGTCAGCCAGTTTCTCTAATTGAATTCGATTTTGTATGTAATAGGTTCTTCCTTCTTTTTTTAAGTAGTTTTGCTGGCAAAGCTGGTTTAATACATATAAAAGATGGCGGTAACTGACGTTCAAGTATTCTGAGGCCTCAGTATGTTTTTCCATATAGCAATTATTTTGTTCCGTTAATAGAATAAACGCAGCTAATCGATTTTCGAACGGATAACTATAGTTTTTGGCGTAATTTTCCGTTCGGGTAATTGTTTTTTCTCCAATAAATTTGCATAGTTTCTGTAGAAAGGTAGCATCTTGCAATAAAAGGTGCTGACAATCTTTAAGAGGAAGCGCTAAGCAAATACAATCTTCAATCACTTCAACTGCTTTTGTAACGGATTCTACGCCAATTAATCATAATTCCCCAATGAACGAAGGTGCTTGAATAAAATTAATTAATGAAACCTTCCCGTTTTTATGACTCATATATATTTTTGCTTTCCCGGAAATTAAGTAATAGAGATAAGAGAGGTCGATTCCCTCATTACATATCATCTCTTTCTTTTGAAAAGAATGCAGTTCTACATATGGTAAGACATTAAAGGAAAAAAGAGTATGAAATTGGTGAATTTGCATGTGTTGATAAATTTCTTTCTCATTTTTGCTGGTTTTCATATTTTCACCCCTGTTTGTAGTATGAGATATCTCCTATTATTTTTACAAGGAAGAATGATACGATTTATGTAAATTTGTTTTTGTAGAAAAGAGGGTGTGAGGGGTTTATGAAAAAATATAAAACATTGCTATTTGATGTGGATGATACGTTACTAGATTTTCAAAAGGCTGAGAAAATTGCTTTACGGATGCTTTTTGAAGAGAAGGAGCTTCTTTTAACTGATGAGATAGAGGATCGTTATAACAAAATAAATAAAAGTCTTTGGGGTTCTTTTGAAAAAGGTGAAATAACGCGAAATGAAGTTGTAAATACACGATTTTCCATTTTGTTTAAAGAGTACGGGGAAGAAGTAGATGGAATATTATTCGAAAATAATTATCGTAGCTACTTAGAAGAAGGAAACCAACTCATGCAGGGTGCGTTTGAATTTATAAATCAAATTCAAAGTAAGTATGATTTATATATAGTGACAAACGGTATTTTTAAGACGCAAGATAAACGTTTGCGTAATGCAGGATTACATGCATTGTTTAAAGATATTTTTGTTTCTGAAGATACGGGATTCCAAAAGCCGATGAAAGAGTATTTTGATTATGTTTTTGAACGTATTCCTAACTTCGCTTCTGAAGAAGGGCTCATTATTGGGGATTCGTTAAGCGCCGATATTAAAGGTGGATATGTAGCAGGAATTGATACTTGTTGGTTTAATCCAGAAAAGAAATCAAATGATAGCGAGATTGTGCCAACATATGAAGTGCATAAGTTTGAAGAATTATACGCACTATTAAAGCAGCATGTATAATACAAATAGGCAGTGGAACTTTTGTCCCCACTGCCTATTTGTATTAATTTTTAGTTTCGTTATGTTTAGGAAGCGGAAATGCATTACCAATTGCCGCCGCCCCGAGCATCGGTAATAATAAATTGAGCGGGAAAAACATGAGTAATAGTAATGTTATAGCTATTGGTTTTCTTAATGCATAGCTTGAAATAGCTGTCGTGACGATGGCTACAGAAGCTATTGGATCTATAGGGATAATAGAAGCTATAGCATATCCGATACTTGATCCAGCAAATATAATTGGGAAAATATGTCCGCCGCGCCAACCCGTATTTAAACAAACGGCAGTAATACATAATTTTAAAACCCCTGAAAGAAGTAGTACCCAGAAAGATAAATGGCTCCATTCAACGACTAAATCTTTTAATTGATGTTCCCCTGAAAATAACGTATACGGGAGAAAAGTTCCTGTAACTCCTAATAAAATACCGCCTATAATTCCAAGTGATACCTTGTATTCCCTGAAGGGGTGGATTAATTTCTCTAATGTGAATTCTAATTTGAAATAAAAGAAACCAACTATAGCACCAATGCTAGCAAGTGGTAGAAAGGCGATCCATTCATTAAGAGAAAGGGAACCTTCCCCGAAATCAACAATAAAGGATCCACGATTATCGAGTTTACTAAGCAATAAATAAACGGAAAAACCAGCAAAAGTGGTAGCTAAATATACAATTGCTTTTTTTCCTTTAGAAAATTCGTTAATTTGTTCACCCTCATTTTCATTCGGAGCTAAGAAACCGAATAATGGTGCATTAAAAATTACACTTAAAGTAGCACCAATTCCAACTTCTGTTAGTTCATTCATCCCTTTTAAAGCAAATTTAAAGCGATCTCCTACCCATGTACAAAGTCCACCGATAATTCCAACAAGTGCTGCTTCTGGGCCTAAACTAGCTCCAAATATTAAAACGATAATCGCAGTTAAAGTAGCTTTATGTACAAAACTGTATTCAATTCTACCTGTTTTTTTATATTCAGCCATCACTTCCGGCATAAGGCGTGGATATGTACCGAAGTATTTTTGTGTTAAACCAACGAGGATACCACCGATGATTGTTACACAAACGGTGTAATAAGGGGGAGAAGAGAAAATAGTAGGTAAGTATCCCCAAATAAAGTGAATTCCGATATTTATTGTAACTAAAAATAACCAGACTGTAGCTCCTACTATAGAGCCTAAAAGAATGCCATATAGGACGAGTATATAGTGCATGTCCTTTTTATTTGTCATGTTGTACCTCCGTTATGTAAGTTTTAATGTAGAAAGGATTGAATATGCTAGTGTGAAATGAATTGAATATATATAGTATCTTTTTGAGGGATTGGCTTATTCAATATATTGAGATCTCATGAAAATTTGAAACCAACGCGGTTAAACCACTTATTTAATTCTATATATTGATCGGAGTTTTTAAAAGGTCTTTTTCAAATAAATATGGAATATATTTCTTTTGTTGTTTATATTAAATTCCTTACATTTAATTTAGAACATTCAGAAAAACCATTTGACATCAGGAAATTATTGCTATAAAATCAACGGTAATTGCATAGTCTTATCAAGAAAAGGTGGAGGGACAGGCCCGATGAAACCTTGGCAACAGCCGAATAACGGAATTGTGCCAAATCCTGCAGGTAATAATCCTGAGAGATAAGAAAGAGCCTTTAGAGCGTGTTTTCAAACTGCTCCTTTCTTGTTTTCAGGAAAGGGGTAGTTTTTTATTTTGCATAAAGTGAAACTTTAATCAGTGGGGGTTTTGTCCCTCTCCCACTGATTATTAGCCTTCACCAATCGGGCAGTTATCTCCCGCATAACTTCCTCGCATTCGCTGAATTTTGAGGTGGGAGTCTTACTGCCCGCAAATAGGGGGATAAAAGAAAGGAGAATGAGAGATGGGAGAATCATGGGGGAAAGGAACGATTTGTGTGCAAGGTGGCTATACGCCAAAAAATGGTGAGCCGCGTGTTTTGCCACTTTATCAAAGTACAACGTATAAATACGATACGTCAGATGATTTAGCAGCACTATTTAATTTAGAGGCAGAAGGATATATATATACGCGTATTGGAAATCCTACTCTAGCTGCATTTGAGCAGAAGTTATCAGATTTAGAAGGCGGTGTAGGGGCTGTTGCAACAGCTTCTGGGCAGGCAGCTATTATGCTTGCGGTTTTAAATATTTGCAGTAGTGGAGACCATTTACTTTGTTCTTCAACTGTTTACGGAGGAACGTTTAATTTATTTGGAGTGAGTTTGCGTAAGCTTGGCATCGATGTTACGTTCTTTAATCCTAATTTAACGGCAGATGAAATTGCGGCACTTGCTAATGATAAGACAAAACTCGTTTATGCAGAATCGTTAGGAAATCCAGCAATGAACGTTTTGAATTTCAAAGAACTTTCAACGGCAGCAAAAGAATTAGAAGTACCTTTTATCGTTGATAATACATTAGCGACGCC
Source organism: Bacillus cereus group sp. BfR-BA-01316 (assembly GCF_022664195.1). Classification (NCBI taxonomy): domain Bacteria; kingdom Bacillati; phylum Bacillota; class Bacilli; order Caryophanales; family Bacillaceae; genus Bacillus; species Bacillus cereus group sp. BfR-BA-01316. The sequence goes on along the minus strand of NZ_JAKUGX010000008.1, from coordinate 42,688 downwards.
TTATTTATGCCAGGCGTTTGAACATGGGGCAAATATCATTGTCCATTCTACAACGAAATATATTGATGGCCATGCAAGTTCTCTAGGCGGCATTGTAATAGATGGAGGGAACTTCGACTGGACAAATGGAAAATATCCTGAGCTTGTCGAATCTGATCCGAGTTATCACGGCGTAAGCTATGTTCAAAATTTTGGAGCAGCAGCGTATATTGTGAAAGCGCGTGTTCAATTATTAAGAGACTATGGAAACTGTATGAGCCCATTCAATGCATATATTAGCAACATTGGCCTGGAAACATTGCATTTACGAATGGAGCGTCATAGTGAAAATGCTCTCGAAGTTGCTAAGTGGCTTGCTAATCATGATCGTATTGAATGGGTGAATTATCCGGGGTTAGATAGTAATGAAAGTTACTCGTTAGCACAAAAATATTTGAAAAAAGGTGCTAGTGGAGTTTTAACTTTCGGTATTAAAGGCGGATTAGAAGCAGCAAAAGAATTTATCGCAAATGTAAAACTTGCAACTCTTGTAACGCATGTAGCTGATGCAAGAACTTGTGTAATACATCCTGCTAGTACGACGCACAGACAATTAAGCACAGAAAATCAGCGTTTAGCTGGCGTTACATCTGATTTAATCCGTTTATCGGTCGGTATAGAAGATGTTTCTGATATTATTGCAGATTTAGAAGCGGCGCTAGTCGGAGGCAAACAACATGCCGATCATAATTGATAAAGATTTACCAGCTCGCAAAGTATTGCAGAAGGAAAATATTTTTGTAATGACGAAGGAGCGAGCAGTAACACAAGATATACGTGCTTTGAAAATTGCTATATTAAATTTAATGCCTACAAAGCAAGAAACAGAGGCGCAATTACTTCGTTTAATTGGAAATACACCGTTGCAATTAGATGTTCATTTACTTCATATGGAATCGCATCTGTCTCGCAATGTAGCGCAGGACCATTTAACGAGCTTCTATAAAACATTTCGTGATATTGAGAATGAAAAATTTGATGGACTCATTATTACAGGAGCACCAGTTGAAACTCTTTCTTTTGAAGAGGTAGATTATTGGGAAGAGCTTGGACGTATTATGGAGTATTCAAAAACGAATGTAACATCGACGCTTCATATTTGCTGGGGGGCACAAGCAGGTTTGTATTATCACTATGGTGTGCCGAAGTATTCTCTTGCGGAAAAAATGTTTGGTGTATTTGAACATGAGGTTCGCGAGCAACATGTGAAATTGTTACAAGGGTTTGATGAAGTGTTTTTTGCTCCGCATTCTCGTCATACAGAAGTACGAGAGAGCGACATTGAAAAAGTGAAAGAATTAACGTTATTAGCCAATTCTGAAGAAGCGGGTGTTCATCTTGCTATTGGGCAAGAGGGAAGGCAAGTTTTCGCACTCGGACATAGTGAATATAGTTGTGATACGTTAAAGCAAGAATACGAGCGGGACTGCCAAAAAGGGTTAAATATTGATGTGCCAAAAAATTATTTTAAACATAATAATCCAGATGAGAAGCCACTTGTTAGGTGGAGGAGTCATGGGAACTTATTATTCTCTAATTGGCTGAATTATTATGTGTATCAAGAAACCCCTTATATATTGTAAATAAAGTGAAACTTTAATCAGTGGTTTTTTTTTCATCCCCCACTGATTATTAGCCTTCACCAATCGGGCTTTTACGGGCAGTTGATCTCCCATCTAACTTCCTCGCATTCGCCGAATTTCGAGGTGGGAGTCTTACTGCCCGTTAATGCGGGATAAAGATTGTGTAACACGTGGTAGCGTTTTCCTTGTAAAGATTAACCTTTATTTTTCCGAATGTTCTAAATTAATTGTTTTTCTGATTTTTCGTCTATATAATTCATCTAAACACAATTTTTGAGGGGTGGACAGTATTATGAAAGAAATTCAAGTGGGGTTATTAGGTCTTGGGACAGTTGGTAGTGGTGTAGTTCGTATTATTACAGATCATCAAGAACGACTTATACACCAAGTAGGTTGTCCAGTGAAAGTAACGAAAGTATTGGTGCAAAACATTGAGAAAGAGAGAGAGGTCGACGTGCCTTCTACTCTATTAACACAAAATGTGAATGAAATTTTAGATAATCCTAATATTGATGTTGTCATCGAAGTAATGGGCGGGATCGATGATGCAAAAGTATATATTTTGCAAGCTTTAAAAGGCGGAAAGCACGTTGTGACTGCAAATAAAGATTTAATGGCGTTACACGGAGCGGAACTCTTAGCGGTAGCAAAAGATAACAAGGCTGATTTATTTTACGAAGCAAGTGTAGCTGGAGGGATTCCAATTTTACGAAGCATCGTAGAAGGACTTTCTTCAGATCTTATTACGAAAGTAATGGGAATTGTAAATGGAACGACAAATTTTATTTTGACGAAAATGTCAGACGAAGGGAGAGCATATAACGACGTGTTAAAAGAAGCTCAGCAGCTTGGATTTGCAGAAGCAGATCCAACATCAGACGTAGAAGGTTTAGATGCAGCAAGAAAAATGACGATTTTGGCTACTCTCGGTTTCTCTACAAATGTAGAGCTTGGAGATGTGAAGGTAAAAGGAATTACTTCTATTACAGCAGAAGATATTGAATATAGTAAGAGCTTAGGCTATACAATTAAATTAATTGGTCTTGCAAAGCGAGATGGCGAGAAATTAGAGGTTACAGTTGAGCCGACTTTACTTCCAAATGCACACCCTCTTGCGGCAGTGCAAAATGAATATAATGCTGTCTATGTGTATGGTGAAGCGGTAGGAGAAACGATGTTTTATGGTCCGGGAGCAGGAAGCTTACCGACAGCGACAGCTGTTGTTTCTGACCTAGTTGCTGTAATGCAAAATATTAGGCTAGGTGTAAACGGAAATAGTGCGGTATCCCCGCAGTATAAAAAGGTACTAAAAGAGCCAGATGAAATTGTTGTGAAAAAGTTTTTAAGGCTTCATGTGAAAGACGAAATTGGTGTATTTGCAAAAATTACATCATTGTTCTCTGAGCGCGGTGTTAGTTTTGAAAAGATTATTCAAATGCCACTTGAAGAGAAAGGGAAAGCAGAAATCGTAATTGTGACGCATCGTGCTTCTCTTGCGGATTATGAGTACATTCTACATACATTGCAATCGTATGAAGAAATAGATTGTGTGAAAGCAAACTATCGAATTGAAGGAGATGCTAAGTAGTATCTCTTCTAATAAAACGAAAAACCCTATTAAGCGGCTTGCTTAATAGGTTTTTTTCTATTTAAAATTTGCGTACCAACTTGAATAAATGCTTGAATAATCCAACCTGTTGTAAAGGATAAGATAATTGTTCCAAAATAGATTGGTCCATCTAATAAGAAGCTTAATGTTAAAAATAAAAAAGCTAATGAAATTTCCGTTCTTCTAAATGTCCATTTCTTTTTTTCAGCAACAGTTAAAACGAAAGCCTCTTGAGGTGCCGCGCAAAGGTTTGTAGAGACGTAAAGACCGATCCCAGCTCCGACGAATAGATTTCCGCAAATAAGTGTTATATATTTTGGAAGAGAGCGGATAGCGTCCATAATAGTCGTAATAGAACCAACCCAATCAACAAAAAGAGAAATAAGAATCATTGTGACAATTGTGCCGATTGTAATTTGTTTTTTGTCCCAAAAGAGTACGATCAGGGTAAAAACAAAGTTAATCATGAAAATCCAAAAACCAATACTTATCCCAAAATTTTGATATAGTGCAATAAAGAAGGAATCATAAGGGCTAAGTCCAAAGGAAGTAATTGTCGTCATCATATTAATACCGATGGCGAGAATGAGTAGACCGCCAATAAAAAATATATATTCTAATTTGAATCGAAGCATAGTTGTATATCCTTTCAAAATGTATTTGCTAGGAAAGGATATATTGTGGAAAGCTTACCAGGTCAAGAGAGAATTTCTGCGAATAGGGGAGAATGAGATGACTAATATAAGAAAGATTGCTGAACTTGCTGGGGTATCTGTTTCAACTGTTTCACGTGTACTCAATAATCATCCGTACGTGAATGAACAGAAACGAAAAGAAATTTTGACGATTATAGAAGAATTAAATTATACGCAAAATGTGAATGCTATTCATTTAGTGAAAGGAAAAACGAATGTAATTGGCGTATTATTGCCGCACGTAAATGATCAATATTATAGTGCTATTATTGGGGGGATATCAAAGGAAACCGCAAAGAACAATTATAATATGATGCTTTGCCAGACAAATTATAGTGAAGAAAAAGAGCTTGAAATTTTACATATGTTAAAAATGAAAAAGCTTGATGGAGTAATTATATGTTCACGGACAAATAGTAAGGAAAAACTTGAAGAGTATACGAAGTTTGGTCCAATTGTGATGTGTGAGGAAGTGGATTCGAATTTCATTTCGAGTGTACATATTGATTACTACAAAGTATTTTTGCGCGGGATGAAAAGCTTAATAGATGCTGGTCATACACGTATCGGATATTGCATTGGAAGAAGTAACAGCATTAATAGTCAAAGAAGGAAACAAGCTTATGAGGATTCACTTCAACAGATTGCTGTAACACCGTTAGATGCCTGGAAGTTTAAAGGATGTTTTACGGTGGAAGATGGGCGCAATGTAGTCAGGGAATGGGCTCGTATGTCTGTAAAACCGACGGCGTTTCTTGTATCTTGCAATCATATTGCTGCAGGAATGGTAACGGAGGCGAAAAAACAAGGAATTCGTATCCCAGAGGATATTACGATTATCGGATGTGATGATCAAGAGGTGGCAGATATATTAGGTATTACGACGATTTCGCATTCTAGTAAAAATGTTGGTGTAAAGGCATTTGAATTATTATATGAAAAGATTAATGATGAGGAAATAGATGTGAAACATGTAGAGTTATTACCAAATTTGGTAGATAGGGAAACGACATAATAGAGAAGGTGCGAGAATCGCTTTTCGAAAATTCGTTTGGTATAATTATGGACAATCTATAGGAGCTAAAGGGGTTTTGATATGAGATCAAAATTAGTAAAAGTAATTCTACTCATTACAATTGCGTCTTTCTGTTTATTTGCATACGGTTTTGTTTCGGGTGTGAATGATGTATTAAATCCGAAAGCTTCAAAATTAATTACGAAGACTGACGTAGTGGCAAAAGAGAAAAAGAAAACGGGAACGTTACAAATAGTTAGTTTAGGTGATTCATTAACGCGCGGCGTTGGTGATAAAGAAGGAATTGGCTATATTGGACGAATGAAAGAGGATTTACAAAAAGATTATAAACAAAAAGTTGCACTAACCAATTTGGCAGTTAGTGGTGCGAAAATGCCCGATTTATTAAAACAAATTGAAAGCAGCGGAGCTCAATATTCAATTAAGCAAGCAGATGTAATTGTTTTAACAATTGGAGGAAATGATTTGTTCCCAGGATGGGAATCGCTCGGAAAGATAGATTTAGAGACATATCGTCCTGATACGGAAACGTTTCAAAATGAAGCAAAGAAAATTATAGAAGAAATTCGTAAATTAAATACAGATAGCCCTATTTTTTGGCTAGGTTTATACAATCCTTTTGAAGATGTAGAAGATTTAAAAGGGTCTTCAAACATTGTTGTAGACTGGAATGCATCTTTAGAGAAGTTAGCATTAAATAATAAAAGTGTATATATTACACCGACATTTGATTTATTCCAAAACCGCGGTAAAGATTTATTATACTCTGATCATTTTCATCCGAATGAAGTAGGCTACACATATATGGCAGAGCGATTAGTCCAAAACGTCGTAAGTAAACTAAAACTAGAACAAGGAGGGATAAAATGACGATGATACTTTCCGTACGAGACGTGAAGAAGGTAATTGGAAAGAAGACACTTGTAGAAGACATTTCATTTGATGTAAAACAAGGAGAAGTGTTTGGCTTTTTAGGGCCGAACGGAGCCGGGAAAACGACAACAATTCGAATGTTAGTCGGACTGATTAAAGCGACAGAAGGTACTATTTCTATTGGTGGTTATTCTATTAAGGAAAATTTCAGAGAAGCGATGCGTCAAATTGGAAGTATCGTTGAAAACCCAGAGCTTTATACATATTTAACGGGATGGGAAAACTTAAAGCAATTTGCGCGCATGCTTGGTGATATATCAGATGAACGTATTATTGAAATTGCAAAAATGGTTCATTTAGATGAGCGTATTCACGATAAGGTAAAAACATATTCCCTTGGTATGAAGCAGCGCCTCGGAATTGCACAGGCGCTTCTTGGAAACCCCAAATTGCTCATATTAGATGAACCGACGAATGGTTTAGATCCAGCTGGGATTAGGGAACTGCGAGAATTTATACATAAGCTTGTAAAAGAAGAAAATATGAGTGTATTTATTTCGAGTCACTTATTAAGCGAAGTACAAATGATATGCGACCGTGTTGCTATTATTCATAAAGGAAAAATGATAACAGTTGCACCTATTGAAGAGTTGATCAAAACAGCGAGTGATCGTGTAGAATGGGTCGTTACACCGATTTCCAAAGCGAAAGACATGTTAGACGCTGCTGAAGAGGTAGAGGAAGTTAGTATAGAAGATGAGCGTTTACTATGTCGTATGGATGTTGCGTCTATTAATGTTTGGAATAAGCACTTTGTAGAAAACGGGATAGATGTACATAGCGTCAAAGAGCTTGTATTTACGCTAGAAGATTTATTTATTGAACTTACAAGGGGTGAGCAACATGCGTGAATTTGCGAATCTAGTTTTAAATGAATCAGAAAAGATTTATCGTAAGAAACGGATTGTTGTTGTCATTCTTATTTTAGCAATCTTGATTCCGCTTTTTGTGTATGCTCAGTATCGCGAAATAGAAACGACGCAAAAAAGGCTCGGTACGACCGATTGGAAAGTATCATTACAGCAACAAATTGTTGATTCACAAAACCGTTTGAACAATTCTAGATTGCCAGAAGAATGGCGAGATTGGCTAAAAGTAAGGGTGGAACAGCAACAATATTATTTAGATCATAATATTAATCCGACTGCGCCAGGGGCACCAACATTTGTGAGGGCGTTTATTGAACAAGGAATAACGTTATTTATTCCATTGCTCGTTATGATTGTCGCCATTGATATCGTTTCAGGAGAACGAAGCGATGGTACGATGAAAATGCTTCTGACGAGGCCGATTCGGCGCTGGAAAATACTCCTTAGTAAATATGTGACGATGCTATTTTTCATTTCGCTCATATTGTTTCTTGTCGGTTTGTTTGCTTACGCATTATCAGGGCTTGTATTTGGATACTCTGGATGGAATTTACCTGTTTTAACTGGATTTGTTATTGATAAGGAAACATTGAATACGAACTTTGTACATCTTATTCCGCAGTGGCAATACATATTAATGGCGTACGGACTAGCTTGGTTTGTTGCCATTATGGTTGGAACTATATCATTTATGGTTTCCGTTTTAATTCGTAATACACCAGCTGGTATGGGCGTTATGTTAGCTGCGTTAATTGCAGGCGGCATTTTAAGTTCATTCGCAACGTCTTGGGAAGGTGCGAAATACATTTTTAGTGTCAACTTATCGCTAACGGATTATTTATCAGGAAAACTGCCTGCATTACAAGGATTATCAATGGGATTTTCTTTAATGAATTTAACGGTTTGGGCAGTAGTATCTCTTATCATTTCATTTGTAGTATTTACAAGGCAGGATATGGTGAATTAATTGGATAGGAAGTGAAGGCATGGAAAACATTTTGCAGAATGATTGGGAACCATTACTGGGACCAGAATTTGAGAAAGAATACTATCAAGCTTTAGCTAACTTTTTAAAAGAAGAGTATGAGGAGCATGTGATTTATCCAAAGAAAGAAGATATTTTTAACGCTCTTCAGTATACAAGTTATGAAAATACAAAGGTCGTTATTTTAGGGCAAGATCCGTATCATGGACCGAATCAAGCGCATGGTTTAAGTTTTTCGGTACAACCTGGTATTAAAACGCCGCCATCTTTGTTAAATATGTATAAAGAAATGCGAGATGAATACGGTTATGAAATTCCGAATAACGGTTATTTAGTAAAGTGGGCAGAGCAAGGAGTATTATTATTAAATACTGTATTAACAGTTCGTCAAGGTGAAGCAAATTCTCATAAAGGAAAAGGATGGGAGCATTTCACAGATCGCGCAATTGAGCTATTAAATGAACGTGAAAAGCCGGTTGTTTTCATATTGTGGGGACGTCACGCACAGGCGAAGAAAAAGTTAATTACGAATAAGAATCATCATATTATTGAATCCGTGCATCCAAGTCCATTATCAGCAAGACGTGGTTTCTTTGGCAGTAAACCGTATTCTAAAGTAAATACGATTTTAGATAATATGGGTGAAAGAGAAATTGATTGGGAAATTCCAAATATATAAACGCAAAAAAGGTAGCTAACAATTGTTAACTACCTTTTTACTATTACTGTTCATTTTTTAGTTTTGCATCTAGTACAAAAGTACCAAATGGGATAACTGATGCAGCAAGTGCGCCAAGTGCCCATAAAATTGATTTACGGTGTACGATTGTTACTTGAATTACCGCAAAGATGAATAGTATGAATAAAACGCCATGAGCCATGCCTGTAATTTTAACAGCTGTCGCAAACCCTGCGAAATATTTTAACGGCATTGCTACAAATAATAGTAATAGGAAAGAAATCCCCTCAACTAGTCCAATTGCTCTTAATCGTCCGATTGGTGTAGATAACATGAAATAGCCTCCTTTAACGTATGCTTGTATATAGTAAATTTGTATTCTTTTTCAAAATGAAATAGTCTATTTTGTTTCATTATATACAAAAAGAAACTTTACACTACGAGAATAGTGCAAAGTTCAAAATATAGTCACAAAAGCACGGTAATTTAAACAAAAACCTATTTGAAGTATTTGACTTCAAATAGGTTTTATGAATGAAAATATTAAACAAGCGCTTCGCTTTTTAGTACAAATTTCTCTACAACTTTAGCAACACCATCGTTCATATTTGTATCTGTTACATAGTTTGCAATTTCTTTAATATCATCTGGTGCATTGCCCATTGCAACGCCAAGACCAGCGAATTCAATCATAGCTTGGTCGTTATAGCTATCACCCATTGCGATTACTTCTTCGCGCTTAATACCAAGTGTTTGGATGAGTTGGTTTAGGCTCGTTCCTTTCGTAACACCATGCTCGGTAAATTCTAAGAAGAATGGTTTTGAACGCATAACGCTTAATTGACCTTCTAGTTGTTTTTGTAGTTTCTTTTCTACTTCAACAAGGCGTTCAGCTTCTTTATTCATTAATACTTTTACTACAGGCTCTTTAACAGCAGCTTTAAAATCATCTACTTTAATAATTGGCATACCAGTAATTTCGCCCTCAATTTCAGTATAAGGATTATTTTCTTCTGTTACGATATCATCGCCAATATAAGTATGAATCCATACATCTTCAGTTTTACTAATTTCAAATAGGTTGTGAACGATTTCAGGAGATAGCGTGCTACTGAAGATTTCTTCATTTGTTTTACAGTTAATAATTTTTGCACCGTTAAAAGATAGAATGAAGCTACCGTATTCTTCTAAACGAAGTTCTTTTGCAACATTGCGCATACCAAACGTTGGGCGCCCAGAAGCAAGTACAACTTTAACCCCTTGCTCTTGTGCTGTCATTAAAGCCTCTTTCGTACGAGGTGAAATTGTATGGTCATCGCGTAATAAAGTATCATCTAAATCTAAAACAATCATTTTATAAGTCATATAGAAAATTCCTTTCTTTGTTGAAATAGAAATAAATTTTTATGAAGATAGTGGGGAATATATAGTAAGACATCGAACCTCTTTACATGAAATTAGGAGAAGTTCTGCATTGTTAGTATAAATTATCATGAGCGTGTTGCCCATGATAATTTATCATTATCGTAACAACTCTAAAGGTAGAGTGCAATAATGGAAGTTTTCCAATTTACGATAGTTGTTTTTCGTGCGAACGAGAAAATAGTATTTCCAGCAAGATAGCCATTACAGATCCAAGAACGAGACCGTTACTTAAAAATGATGCTAAAAATGGTGGCAGCGTAGAAAACGCTCCTGCTGGAACGAACATAACGCCGATTCCTGTAAAGATTGAAAGACCTGCTACTTTAAATAATTGTTCTTTATTTTGTACAGTGTCATATTCGCGGAAAGCGAGACCAATCATGCTTGCAAATACAGGATAAATCGCAGCATACCCAACTGCAACGGGAATTGCTGCAAAGAATGAAGTAATCTTTGGGAATATACTAACAAGAATGATAAAGCTTGACCCTAACATAAATGGAAGGCGCTTATAAATGTTTGTTGTTGCGATAAATCCTGCCGATCCAGAAATGGCCACAGGACCAATGGCTGAAAATAGACCGCCTAGCAATTGATTTATTCCTGTTATAATGCCAGCTTGTTTGAAGCGATCTGGAGCGGCATCTTCTTCATACTTAGAAACAACCTTTTGTACAACGCGAATGCTTGCTAACATATTTGTTAGAAGTAATAGTGTGACGAAAACTACCGTAATTGCCATATTCCATTCAATGCGAGGCATTCCGAAAACAAATAGAGATGGAAGACGAATTATATCTGTCACAGGTGTTACTGGATTAGATAATCCGAAGCACGCGAATAATATCCAGCCGCAGACGATACTGAAAAGAACGGAATATTGTCCAATAATAGGTAGCTTCATAATGAAAAAAGATAGTAAAATAACAATGAGTGAAAGAATAAATACCTTTGGCTGTACTTCTGTATGTTGTCCATCAAGGCCAAACATGCCTTTTAAGAAGGAGCCACTAAGTTGTGCGACAAGAAGGAATAAATACGTTCCAATCACTGTAGGTGTAAAGTAGCGAACTAGTTTATCGATAAGTCCAAAAACACTAAGAATAATACAAATAATTCCGCTTAGTAGGAAAGCGTACTGAAGGACCTTAAGTGTTTCATTGCTTGATCCAAATAATACGACGCCTAAACTTGCATACAGGGAGAAAATTCCCCACCAAAGGCCTGCGGGACCTTCTTGAATAGGAAGTTTATGCCCAAATATAGCTTGCAGTAGGCCGGCAAAACCGAGAACAAATAATGTTCTTTGTACAAACGCGATAGCTTCAGCTCCGTCGAGGCCGTAACTAGTTGCGACACTAATTGGTACAATAAGACTTCCAGCTAAAATAAATAGTGCCCATTGTAAGGCAGAAAGAAATAGCTTCATTATATCAACCTCTTTCATAGATTCCGTTTCTAGTATATAGGTATTTCATTTCCTTTGGCAAAGATTGTAGATAGAGAAAAGAGTTGAAATATAATATGAATGCACGTAAGCAATTATGGATAGCAGTTATATGTATGACCTTTGTTGTAATTCTAGGAACGCTAGGATTTATGACAATTGAAGAGATTAGCTTGTTTCAAGCATTTTGGATGACGATGATTACTGTATTAACGGTTGGATATGGTGATGTAGTGCCTGTAACACAGGCAGGGAAATTTTTTGCGCTCCTTATTATACCTGTTGGCGTCGGTATCGTTACGTATGCAATGGGGGTAGTAGCAGCTATGATCATTGAGGGGAATTTATTTCATGCAGTGCGGAGGAAGAAGATGGATAAACAAATAGCACAGTTACAAAATCATATTATAGTATGCGGTTGCGGAAGAGTAGGGCTTCAAGTTGTACATGAATTACAGGAAAAGAAAATTCCATTTGTAGTTGTGGATAAAGATGAAAGTATATTCGAACAGGAAAAGCTTCTATATGTACATGGAGATGCAACTGAAGATCAAGTGTTACATAATGCCGGAATTTCGAAGGCAGCGGGTCTAGTGGCTATCGTAGCAAACGATGCTGAAAATGTATTTATTACATTAACGGCAAGAGGGCTTAATGAGGCAATTAAAATTGTAGCAAGAGCTGAAAAGCCAGAAACAGAAGAAAAATTACGGCGCGCTGGTGCAAATAAGGTTATTAATCCATCTAGTATGGCAGGAATTCATATCGCAAAAGGTATTGCGAATCCGTTAACAGTTCATTATATTGATACAGTATTGTATGGAATAGAGCAATCATTTGTAATCGAAGAAATTCAAGTTGGTAAAGATTCTATCTTAGCCAGTAAATCGTTACTAGAGAGTAATGTGAGAAATCAATTTGATGTAACGATTTTGGCGATTTTAAGAGATGGGGATATTATCCATAATCCAACGGGGCAGGAAAAACTGCAAGAACATGATATGATAATAGTATTTGGTTCAGTAGAGAAACTGGGGCAATTTGAGAAAGAACTACAAAGTAAGAGGTGACAAGGAATGCAAGTATCTAGCGATAAGGTTTTAAATAAAATGGCGAGTGAAATTGCAAAGGCAAAAAGTAGTGAAGGACAAAAATCAAAAGAGCATTTATTAGTTGTGCGTGCATTATGTGATTTATTATTAGATGAACAAGTTGAGCCTTCTACGTATAGAGAACCACAAGTTCAATCACAAATAATCGGATCTCAGCCCATAACAACAGCTCAACCGGTTATGCCAGTTTCTGGAGAACCTGTGTATATAAAAGAAGAAGGTGCAAATGGTAATTCTTTATTTGATTTTTAAGGATTAAATCGTTTGGATTATATGTGAAAATTGCTTATGATAAAAATAAAAAGGGGAATTAAGATGAAAATTTTCTTTTTACTAGGTTGTATTGCAGCAGGATTATCTGTTGCATTAGGGGCTTTTGGAGCACATGGTTTAGAAAATAAAATTTCTGCAAAAATGTTAGAAGTATGGAAGACGGGCGTTACATATCAAATGTTTCATGCAGGTGGCTTATTTGTAGTTGCTCTATTAATGGACAAAATACAATCATCACTTTTAAGCACTGCAGGTTGGCTTATGGTAGCTGGGATTATTATGTTCTCAGGTAGTCTTTATGCATTAAGTACGACAGGTATTAAATTCTTTGGCCCAATTACACCTCTTGGTGGTGTGGCGTTTATTGTGGCGTGGATTTTAGTCGGAACTGCAGTTGTAAAAGGGTTATAAAAAACAAAAGCTGGCATTTGCCAGCTTTTTTTTATGGTCTTGGAGCATAAGTTGCTTGTTGACTAGGTAAATACGTAATTTCTCCTGGGAATTCTACATAATCTAAGTAAATCATTAATAGTAAAAATCGTTTTCCAGATTTTGGTTCGCTAATAACGATATGATCACGGCCAGCTGCCTCGATAATCCCTGTATAAGATTGTGTACCGAGCGAACTACCACGTTCATAAGTCATTACAACTGTAGCTGGCTTACCCTTGTTTAAACGAAGGATATTTTCAATATAAGATTGCTCTAGTGGCAACATCCCTTGAGAAACTGCAAGTTGAGCTTGTGCGACTTGTTGTTGCATTGCTTGCTGTTGTTGTTGTTGCTGCTGTTGTTGTGGGGTCATTTGTTGCGGTTGTACGTAAGTTCCGGATGGTTGATAAAAACCTGTTCCATAATACGGGTTTTGTTGCTGTGCCATTCAAAAATCCCTCCTCATTTTCATTCCTTAATATACGCCTGGACAATCCTCACCAGATGGCTGGAAGAAGCAGTGCTTTTTAAAGCGACCAGAATTTTGTTGGTCATACCAAGTTGGTGGACAAGGGCCTTCAGGTCTAAAGAACCATAAGGAAAAGTTGGCGGGCCAAAAACGTTGTCCTTGAATGGTCCGTCTTGCTAATGCGATATCTTGCTCTCTCGCTCGCTGATAAAAATATCCTTTTTGAGTTGCCTCAAAACCACCAGGATTTTGATAAACCATTTGACGTAAATTACGTATTTTTTTAAAATCTAAACAATTTCCGCGGACACGATTTACCCCAACGTTTCCGACCATTAACATTCCTTGTTGCCCTTCTCCTTCGGCTTCAGCACGCATCAGTCTAGCTAATAACTTTACATCTTCTTCGTTATAAGCAATAACACCCATTATGTGTCACCTCTCTTTTTGGAATACCTTTTGGAAAGAGGTTTATGTCTAGATGAAGTGTGGAACAATTACTAGTTCATACGTATGAGAAAAAGGACTCGGATATGACAACCAAACGAAGTTTTACATTGAGAGAAGAAAATAAAAAAGCTAGCGTGGGCTAGCTTTTTATCATTAAAATATTTTGGACCATAAGTTTGAGAAGAAATCGCCAATTGAACGCATTGTTAATACGAACCAATTTGCTTTTTCTACTTCTTCAGTCGTTTTTGCAGTAACTTTTATACTTTTATTTCCGTCTAAGAAACCATATTTATCAGTTGATTCTAAGACGATTGAACCTACCTTTGTATCTTTCTTAATAGGAGCAACTAAATGCCCATCTTCAGCAAGTGATTTATCTGCTTCAGTAGAAATTTTGTAAGGTGAGTTGCTACCTTTTGCAGTAACTACTGTCACTTCTTTTTCTGGTGCAACTGTTACGTAGTCTTCTTTTCCTTTTACTACAGAAATTTTGTTATTTTTATCTACTTTTAATTTCTGTTTTTCGAAGTTATTAAATCCATATTCAATTAATGCGCGAGATTCTGTGAAACGTTCGTCCATTGATTTCGTTTTAATAATAACAGAAATAAGACGTAAGTCACCGCGTTTTGCTGTAATAGTGAATCCATAACCAGCGGTATCAGAACTTCCTGTTTTTAAACCATCTGCTCCTTCATAAGAGAAAGCGGCACCTGGTAACATCCAGTTCCAATTTTCCATACGAATTGGTTTTGGATGATTATCTGGGAAGTTTCTAAATCTTTGTTTTGTATCCTCTAGCATTTCTGGATACTTTGTAATAATTGTTTTTGAAAGAATACCCATATCGCGAGCTGACATGGAGTTTTCTCCATTCGGATCAGTTCCTTCAGGATGTTTTCCTTTTAAATCAGCGTTGTTTAACCCAGTAGCGTTTACAAATTTATATTTCTTTAACCCTAGTTTTTTTGCATGTTCATTTGCAAGATTTAAGAAGTTCTTTTCATTTCCTGCAAGTAATTCTGCTAAAGCAATACTAGATCCATTCGCAGAGGAGATAACGATAGAATGATATAATTCTCTTACAGTATATTGGCGTCCCTTTTCGAACGGTACGTTAGAGAATTCATTATTACGTGAAACTTCATAAGCGTAATCAGAAATGTTTACTTTCGTATCCCAAGTGATTTTTCCTTCTTTAATTGCTTCTAATACGGCATAAACAACGATTAATTTTGACATACTAGCGATAGCTAGTAATTCATCTGGATTTTGTTCATGCAGTATTTTTCCTGTATCTGCATCAAATAGAAGTGCAGCAGCTGCCTCTATATGTATTTTTTCTTCCGCATGGGATGTTGTTACTCCTAAGGAAGAAAATGACAATAGAAACGCTAGTAAAATAGACAAGATTTTCTTCATATACATTATCACCTTCGCATCGTTATTAGCATATAGCCCGTACCATTTTAGCATAAATTTGGATGTGAAAAGGTTACAATCTTACAAGAAATTTGAAAAGAATTTGTCGATTTTTGTTCAAATTTGCAGAGAAAAGAAGGTTTTTGCAGGTAAATGTAGAGGATAATAAAAAAAGGAACGAATTTCGTTCCTTTTTTTATTATATGCGTAAAAATGTTGTTACTTTTTCGCTTGATAAAATGTTTCCGACAAAGAATGTTCCAAATTCACCGTAGCGAGCACTTACTTCATCGAAGCGCATTTCATATATAAGTTTCTTAAATTGAAGGACATCGTCAGCAAATAATGTTACGCCCCACTCAAAATCGTCAAATCCAACTGATCCTGAAATAACTTGGCGCACTTTACCTGCGTATTGGCGACCGATTTTGCTATGACTGTACATAAGTTTCTTACGTTCATCCATAGGAAGCATATACCAGTTATCATTACCTTGGCGACGCTTATCCATTGGATAGAAGCAAATGTGATTTGCTTTCGGTAACTCAGGATATAAGCGAGCTAAGACTTGTGGGTTTTGGTATGGGTCTTCATCAGCTGGAAGATAGTTGCTTAGTTCAACAACAGATACGTAAGAATATGCAGGAACTAAATATTCAGCTAATGTTGTTTTATTTAATTCTGTTTCGATTTCATTTAACTCTTCCATTGTTGGACGTAAAATCATAAGCATAATATCTGCTTTTTGACCAACAACTGTATACATTGCATGACTGCCTTTTTTTGCAGTAGCTACTTCGTTCCATTTTTCAACGACATTTAAAAATTCAGACACTGCTTGTCCGCGTTCGTCACTAGATAATGTTTTCCATGCTGCCCAATCAATAGAACGTAAATCATGTAAACAATACCAGCCATCTAACGTTGTTGTTGCTTCACTCATTCTATTCACCTCAGTTAATGATATTTTACACGTTAACTATAGCATATATAGGATTAAAAACATCTACATAAAGTTTCGGTGCATAAAACTGTCACATTTATATTTACTGGAAAACGGGAGAAAATAAGGCTTAAGTAGGCTTTATTTTCCGGCTGAATTTTATGAAAATATAATCATTTTCATTTTATCTATTTTTTGGGAGCTATAAGTTTAAAATATAGCTGAAAAGAAGTATTCTTAAAGGTAGAGTTTTTAACATTTGTAGGAGGGTTTATTCGTGAGCAATTTATTTACAGCAGTAAAAGAAAAAGTTCAAGGAAAAGGCATTTCTATCGTACTTCCTGAAGGAACTGATGAAAGAATTTTAGGCGCTGCAGAGCGTTTAGCAAAAGAAGAGCTAGTAAAACCAATTTTAGTTGGTAATAAAGAAGAAATTAGCGCAAAAGCTGCTAGCATGAACTTAACATTAGCAGGCGTTGATATTTACGATCCAGCTACATACGAAGAGATGGATGCAATGGTAGCATCTTTCGTTGAACGCCGTAAAGGTAAAGCAACGGAAGAAGATGCTCGTAAAATTCTTAAAGACGAAAACTACTTCGGTACAATGCTTGTATACATGGGCAAAGCACAAGGTTTAGTAAGTGGTGCAGCTCACTCTACAGCTGATACAGTTCGTCCAGCACTTCAAATTATTAAAACAAAACCAGGCGTTACAAAAACTTCAGGCGTATTCATCATGGTACGTGAAGAAGAGAAGTATGTATTCGCGGATTGCGCAATTAACATTGCACCAAACAGCCAAGATTTAGCTGAAATTGGTATCGAAAGTGCGAAAACTGCTGAACTATTCGGTATTGACCCACGCGTTGCTATGTTAAGCTTCTCTACAAAAGGTTCTGCGAAATCTCCAGAAACAGAAAAAGTTGTAGAAGCAACTCGCATTGCAAAAGAAATGGCTCCTGAATTAACTTTAGATGGAGAATTCCAATTCGATGCTGCGTTCGTACCATCTGTAGCTGAGAAGAAAGCTCCAGGTTCTACAATTAAAGGTGATGCTAACGTATTCGTATTCCCAAGCTTAGAAGCTGGTAATATCGGCTACAAAATCGCTCAACGCTTAGGTAACTTCGAAGCAGTAGGACCAATCTTACAAGGTTTAAATATGCCTGTAAACGACCTATCTCGTGGATGTAACGAAGAAGAAGTGTACAAGTTAGCTTTAATTACAGCAGCTCAAGCACTTTAATTCTATAACGAATTGATATGAAAAAAGACCACCCTATTTCTTCTGAAATGAGGGTGGTCTTTTTGATTTCTATTTTTCTAAACCAAGTGCTTTATTATTACGATCAATAATACGTTGTAAATTCATCTCGTATAAAGGAACTTCATCTACTGTTAGCTGAGATGGTGTTAACTTTGGAGCGAATTGTTGCAACGTTTTTAAAAGGCGCATCATTAAATCTTGCACTGTAATTGTTTCGCCAAGTAATTCAGATAGTGAAGCCATCGTACTCGGCACAATTTCAGGGTACGTAAATCGTGTTTCTTCGCCTTGAATTGCTACGTTGTAAAAATCACGAACGAGTGCGGCACGCTCAGATCCGCTTCCTGTCGCACATAAGTAAATTTGTACAGCAACTCCTCCGCGAATACGACGCTGAGAAATACCAGCAAATTTTTGATCGCGAATGCTCAAATCATAGCTACCAGGACAATAAGAACCAACAATTTCTTTTGCCTCGATAGTAACATCGTAATCTTTTAACATTTCCTTAATTAAATGCCACATCGTATCGTATCCAAGATCGATGTCGATACCTTTTTCTGTTTCTTGGAATAAAAGTGATATGTTTAAAACACCTTCATCAAGTACGACAGCAAGTCCACCGGAATTACGAACGATAACATTGAAGTCGTTTTCTTTTAAAAAGGAAATACCTTCTTCTAAATGTGGTAGGCGCGAATCTTGAATGCCAAGAACAATTGTATTGTGATGAACCCAAGAGCGCATTGTTGCAGCGGATAGACCATTTCCAATACTTGTGCATAACGTGTCATCCATTGCAAATGACTGAAGTGCATGGAATGTTGGTCCTAAACTAGACTGATCCGCAATACGCCACTCTGGCTGAGATAAAATCGAACGGGAATTGCTCATATAACTAACCCCTTATTTATAAAATGACAACCTCTATTATAGCAAAAAATGAAGAAAAGGGTTTTCTCGGATATAAAGTGAAACTTTAATCAGTGGGGGTTTTGTTCATCCCCCACTGATTATTAGCCTTCACCAATCGGGCGTTTACGGGCAGCCCGACTCCCACCTAACTTCTTTGCTCCAGCTGAATTTTGAGGTGGGAGTTTTACTGCCCGCAAATAGCGGGATAAAGGGGAATTTTGAAGTGAAAGAATAAAAAGGATGCATTGCATGCATCCTTTTTATTCTGCAATTTTTTCTAAGTTACCATTTCGATCCATTCTGAAAGATGTTTGTGGGCGTTCCTCATCATCCATTACTGCTAATTTACGAGCGCGGTTCATAATATTCATAAGTGTTTCGTAATCCTCTTGTACAGTATGAGATTGTTGTTCTAATTTTTCTAGTTTATTTTCTAGTTCTTCACTTCGCAGTATTTGCGCTTTAATTTCTTGTTTCAATCTCGTATTCTCGTTTTCAAGAGCTGTTACTTTTATATTTGAAGATCCAACTGTTTGTAGAAAGTAAATAACATCTTGCATTGTTATTGAGTTTTTTGAAGCAGGAACAGTCGGCTCTTGATATGGAATAGCTTCTGTATATTGAACAGCTGTTTCATACGGTACGTGTTCTTCATAATCAGTTATCGCCCCTGAAGCTGGTGGTGTATAAAGTAAACGTTTTTTTGCCTGTTCACCGCCCGCAGCACGCATTTTATCTTTACGGTGTTTTTTTGCTAGTTGAAGAGCTTGTTCATAGCTATAGCGAACAACAGCATTCCAGCGGAAACCACAAGCAGCAGATGTGCGATTTAACTGATCTCCTACTTCTTCAAAAGCATTTAATTGAGTACTTCCTTCTCGAACATGGCGAAGCACTGTTTCAGCAAGTAATAAATCGTCCTCGTCTGTCCAAGCATCTTGTCTTACTTTCATAGATTCAACTCCCTTTCTTTTTATGAACTTCCTATTTTTATAATGGGCAAAAAAATGAGCTTTTATACAAAGCTTTTAAAAATATGGTAGATTTCAATGAAGAGAAGAAATGTGGCTATGAATGATGAAAGCTTTTGAAGGAGAAAATATAAAAAATAGGTAGCCTTATATAGGAATAGAGCTACGCCCGGAGACTTGCAACAAGCTTCAAAGAGCGGTAAAATACCATTTAGTGTTTATTTTTAAATGTACTTGTGAAAAGTTTAAAATAGAGGAAGTGTTATATATAATGGGAAACGAATTTCGTGTGTGCGATGATTGTCAGGCGACGAACGTTAAAACGCTGATTCCGAAGTTAAAAAAAGTAGATTCATGTGCAACGATTGAAGTTGGATGTCAGTCTTACTGCGGTCCTGGTCGTAAAAAATCATTCGCATTTGTAAATAATCGTCCAGTTGCAGCTCCAACAGAAGATGAATTAATTACAAAAATTGAAGTAAAGTTAAATAAGTAAGAAAAAGAAGAGTGAACAGATTACTCTTCTTTTTTTATGCCCATGAGATAGTGCTTTGTATGAGTTCGTATTTCAAAATAATGGTTGACAGCCTTTTGGGGCGCTAGGTAGAATAGAAAGTATGATTCTGATAATCATTATCATAAAAAGGTCAATTCACCTAATTTTTTTATTACTATTTGAGAATAAATTTCATTTTATTAAATATATGTTGTTGGTTAGGATGGTTGAGGGATGGAAGCGAGCGCAAGGAGTATAGAGCAGCAAGATGTGAATGTTAAAGAGATTAAGAGCAGACCACTCGTTGCTTCTATTATTTTAATAGCGGGCACAATTTTGTTAGCTTTAAGCATGGCAGTTTCTATTTCGTTTGGTGCAGCAGATATTAGTTTAAAGACCGTTTGGCAAGCTGTATTTCAGTTTGATGGGTCTATAACGCATCATAACGTAATTAAAGAACTTCGCATGCCTAGAGCAATAGGGGGCGTAGTTGCAGGTGCCTTTTTAGCGGTATCAGGAGCAATTATGCAAGGTATGACACGAAATCCACTTGCATCCCCATCGTTAATGGGGATTACAGATGGTGCTGTATTCGGGATTGCAATTATGTATGCATTCTTCCCTAATTCACCTTATTTAATGTTTGTTATCGCATCTTTTATTGGAGCTGCGTTTGGAGCGAGCATTGTATACGGTATTGGGTCTTCTTCACCAGGTGGGTTAACGCCTGTGAAATTAGCTTTAGCTGGTGCGGCAATTAGTGCTTTATTAGGGGCAATTTCATCTGGAATTGCATTGTATTTCAACCTTGCCCAAGAGGTAAGTATGTGGAATGCAGGCGGTGTTGCCGGAGTGAAATGGCAAAGTATTAATATGTTAGTACCGATTGGTCTTGTTTGTCTCGTTATAGCAATTATGATGTCGAGATATATTACAATTTTAAGCTTTGGTGAAGAAATTGCGATTGGACTTGGTCAAAATACGACATTAATTAAATTTATCGGAACAGTACTTGTTCTTGTATTAACAGGTTCTGCGGTTTCTATGGCAGGATCAGTTGGATTTGTTGGACTTGTAATTCCGCATATGACTCGTTTCCTTGTAGGCTCAGACTATAGATGGGTTATTCCATGTTCTGCAGTCTTAGGTGGATTGTTAATTGAATGTGCAGATATGTTATCTCGCGTTATTAATCCACCATTTGAAACGCCAATTGGAGCAATTACAGCGCTAATTGGAGTTCCATTCTTCCTCTACTTAGCACGTAATGAAGGGAGAGGAAAAATGTGAGGACGAGCGTCTTAACAAAAAAGAACGTTTCTATTTTAACGATTTTAGTAGGATTAATTGTTGCTGTATTTTTAGTAAGCTTAAATACAGGAACATTTAAAATACCTCCAATAGATGTATTAAAGTCATTGGTTGGATTAGGTGCAGAAGATCAATCTGTTATTTTATTTGAATTTCGTATGCCACGTATGGTTATTGCTATATTAGTTGGTTCTGCATTAGCTATGTCAGGTGCAATTTTGCAAGGGTTATCACGAAACCCACTTGCTGATCCAGGTATTATAGGTATTAACGCGGGAGCGGGATTAACAGTTGTTGTATTCGTTTACTTTTTCTTTGGAAAAGTTGGAACTGGTACATTTTTATCTGTATTTATCCTGCCATTCTTCGCGCTAGTTGGTGCGATATTAGCAGCGGTTATTATTTATTTACTAGCATGGAAAGACGGCGTTTCATCCACTCGATTAATTCTTGTTGGTATCGCTGTTGCAGCCGGATTTGGTGCTGTTAGTTTAATTTTTTCTATGAAGATGACATCTAACGACTTCCGTTTTGCAACGATTTGGTTGGCAGGAAGTTTATGGGGAACAGATTGGAAGTTCGTACTAAGTGTACTCCCATGGATGGTTATTTTCTTACCACTTGCCATTAGTAAAGCGCACATATTAAATGTAATGAATTTAGGCGACTCTACAGCAGTTGGCCTTGGTGTAAACGTAGAAAAGGAAAGACGTAAATTATTATTTATTGCAGTTTGTTTAGCTGGTGCATCTGTTGCCGTTGCGGGCGGCATTGGTTTTATCGGTTTAATGGCTCCGCATTTAGCGAGAAGCCTCGTTGGTGGAAAGCATCAAATTATGTTACCAACGGCTGCATTAATAGGAACGTTCTTGCTTTTATTTGCAGATGTAATTTCAAGAAGTGTGTTACCAACTTCAGAAATACCGGTCGGTCTTGTTATTTCTGTAATTGGCGCACCATATTTCATATATTTACTTATGAGGACAAAATAAAGGGAGGCTTTTTGTATGGCAACTTTAGCAGTTGATGCGGTATCTGTTGGTTATAATGAAGGGTTAATTATAGATGGATTAACAGTTGAAATTCCGGAAGGGCAAATTACAACGATTATTGGACCAAATGGTTGTGGGAAATCCACATTATTAAAAACGGCTTCTCGTATTTTGAAAGCAAAACGAGGTACTGTTTATCTTGATGGAAAAGCAATTGAGAAACAGCCAACGAAAGAAATCGCAAAGAAAATGGCGATTTTACCACAAACTGCAGAAGTGCCAACAGGCCTTACTGTGTTTGAACTTGTTTCATATGGACGTTTTCCTCATCAAAAAGGATTTGGAACATTGAAAGAAGAGGATTATCGCTACATTCATTGGGCACTTGAAGTGACGGGGATGACAGAATTCGCAAATCGTCCAGCAGAAGCTTTATCAGGTGGTCAGCGTCAACGTGTATGGATTGCGATGGCTCTTGCACAAGGAACAGACTTACTCGTGTTAGATGAACCAACAACATACTTAGATATGGCTCATCAACTTGAAGTATTAAACTTACTGAAGAAGTTAAACAAAGAAGAAGGCAGAACGATTGTTATGGTTATTCACGACTTAAATCATGCTTCTCGTTTCTCAGATCATATGATTGCATTAAAAGCTGGGAAGTTAATGAAACAAGGAACGCCAGATGAAGTTATGACAAGTGAAACGCTTCGAAATGTATTTGAGATCGAAGCTCAAATCGTTCCATGTCCAGTAAACTGTAAACCAATTTGTTTAACATACGATTTAGCGATGATTAATAATCAATTGCGTAAAAAAGCATAATTAATAGAATTTCCCCCTCTTAAAGAGGTAAGAGGGGGAGTTCTAATGGACGTTGAGCTTCTTACCTATGGATGGGAAGTTGAACGCCCGTTAGAACGGGCTATAAACAACAATTAATAAAAATATATTAATTAAATGTTGTTTTCGTTTCTTATAGTTAAATGCAAATTATAAGAGAAATACAGCTAGAAGGAGTGGGGATATGAAGAATTTTAAAATGGCACTGTTAGCAATGGTACTAGTTGTTACTTCTGTACTATTTGCAGCTTGTTCTAACAAAGAAGAAGAAAAGAAAGCAGATGCGAAGGTTGAAGAGCGCACTGTACAACATGCAAAAGGGGAAATTAAAATTCCTGCAAATCCAAAGAAAATTGCTGACCTTAGTGGTTCAACAGAAGAATTATTAATTTTCGGTATGAAACCGATTATTACTGCAAATACAACACAAGAAAAAATTGATGGATATATTGCAAAGAAATTAGAAGGTGTGAAACCAGTAGGTTCTGCTTGGGGCGATAAAATTAACATCGAAGCAGTAGCTGCTGCAAAACCAGACTTAATTCTTGTAAACAATCGTCAAGAAAAGATTTATGATCAATTATCTAAAATTGCACCAACAGTTATGTTAAAAACTCCATTAGACCAATGGCGTCCAAAATTCGAAGAAGTAGGTCAAATCTTCGGTAAAGAGAAAGAAACAAAAGAATGGTTCAAGCAGTATGATGAAAAAGCAAGCAAATTACATGACAAAATCATCGCTAAAACTGGCGATGCAACATTCATGAAAATGGCTGCATATCCAAATGCTTTCCGCGTATACGGTGACTACGGTTACGGTAGCGTAATCTTTAATGACTTAAAGTTACCAGCAGTTAAAGGTACACCAACTGATAAACCGCTAGTACAAGTACAAAAAGAAGCTTTAATCGATTACAACCCAGATTACTTATTCGTATTTACAACTGGTGACGGTTCTCAGCGTCTAAAAGAATTCCAAGAAGAATCAATTTGGAAAAACATGAACGCTGTTAAAAATAATCACGTATTCACAATTAGCAATGAAGATCTAAACAAAGGATACTTCCCACTAGGTAAAGAAATGATCTTAGACGAAGTTGCTGAATTTGTTTTAGGAAAATAATATATAAAGAAAAATCACTTTTACGTCGGTAAAAGTGATTTTTCTTTATATAACAGGAATTAATATAGTCTTTCATTTCTTTCTGTTTCCTATATCGTTTATAATATATAGTAAGAATGCAGTAAAGAAAGGGGGATGTCGGAAAGTGGTATATTTAAACGACAAACTCAGCGAAACAAAAGTGTTTAAAGACCCAGTACATAAATACGTACACGTGCGTGATCGCGTTATTTGGGATTTAATCGGAACGAAAGAATTTCAACGCTTGCGCCGTATTAAGCAGCTTGGAACGACATTTTTTACATTTCACGGTGCAGAGCATAGTCGCTTTACTCATTCGTTAGGTGTGTATGAAATTATTCGTCGTATGATTGATGATGTGTTTGATGGCAGACCAAATTGGAATGCTGAAGATAGATTATTGTGTTTATGTGCGGCATTGCTTCATGATGTCGGTCACGGCCCGTTTTCTCACTCGTTTGAAAAAGTATTTTCGTTAGATCATGAGAAGTTTACACAAAAGATTATCGTTGGTAATACGGAAATTAATGATGTGTTAAGCCGTGTTGATAAGGATTTCCCGCAAAAGGTAGCAGATGTCATTGCGAAAACATCTACTAATAAACTAGCGATTAGTATGATTTCAAGTCAAATTGATGCTGATCGTATGGATTATTTATTAAGGGATGCTTATTTCACAGGTGTAAAGTATGGCAACTTTGATATGGAACGTATACTGCGCGTAATGCGTCCATATGGGAATCAAGTCGTCATTAAGAATAGTGGTATGCATGCTGTAGAGCATTATATTATGAGCCGTTATCAAATGTATTGGCAAGTATATTTCCATCCGGTAACGCGTAGTGCAGAAGTTATTTTAACGAAGATTTTGCACCGAGCTAAATCATTGCATGAGAAGTATTATGCGTTTAAAAATCATCCTGTTCATTTCTATTCTTTATTTGAAGAAGAGGTAACAGTAGAGGATTATTTAAAGTTAGACGAGAACGTAATGTATTATTACTTCCAAGTATGGCAAGACGAAGAAGATCCAATTTTAAGTGACTTATGCCGCCGTTTTATGAATCGAAATCTATTTAAATATGTAGAGTTTACTGATAAGCACGGTTTAGATAATTGGATGGAGCTAAGTAGCTTATTTAAAAAGATTGGACTCGATCCAGAGTATTATTTAGTTGTTGATTCAACATCAGACTTACCGTACGATTTTTACCGCGCAGGAGAAGAAGAAGAGCGTCTGCCAATCTTACTTCTTATGCCGAACGGAGAACTTAGAGAGCTTTCACGTGAATCGGATATTGTTGAGGCGATTACGGGTAAGAAGAGAACGGATCAAAAGTTATTCTATCCGCATGATTTAATCTATGAAGATGGAAGAAAAGGAAAATATAAAGAGAGAATTATCGAGTTGTTAGAAGGAAAGAAATAAGAAGCAGCTAAGAGCTGCTTCTTATGAAAAAACTTGAAATTATTTGTCGCTTAAGCGTTTTCCGCCAACTGCATAATGGTTTTTAGACATTTCTTCGATGAAAACAACGATGTTTTCTTCAGGAGCACCAGTTGTTTCGCTTACTGCTGCTGTTACTTTCTCAGCAAGAGCTTTCTTTTGTTCCTCTGTGCGTCCTTCTAGCATTTTCACTGTTACGTATGGCATGTACAATCGCTCCTTTTATGTAAGTTACACTCTTATTATAGCGGATTATGAGGAAGAACAATCGGAAAAACAAATAATTTCTTTTTTTGACATATGGAAGAGGAGATGAGTTATGGATCAGTTATTTAGATACCCGTTGCACCAAATTCCATTGGTAGCAATGGCGATTATTATTGCGCTATCTGTGCATGAATTTGCACATGCGTATGTTGCATATAAATTTGGAGACGATACAGCGAAAAAACAAGGACGGTTAACGTTATCACCGATGGCTCATTTAGATCCTATCGGGATGATTGCTGTATTAATTCTTGGATTCGGTTGGGCAAGACCGGTGCCTGTTAATCCGTATAACTTTAAAAGACCGCGTCTTGCGGGAATATTAGTTTCTATCGCGGGACCGATAAGTAATCTTATCTTAAGCGCAATTGGTTTAATTATTTGGTATAGCTTAATAACATTTGGTGTGTTAGATACGATTCCACCTGCAGTAGCAGATACGCTGGGTCAATTCTTCCAAATTTTTATTATGCTTAATATTGTTTTACTTGTATTTAACTTATTACCAATTCCGCCACTTGATGGATATCGCGTTGTGGAAGATTTAGCACCAGCAAATATTCGTGCGAAAATGACACAGTATGAAAAGTATGGATCAATTGCGTTATTAATTCTTGTTATTACACCGCTTAGCAATTACACAATTCAGCCTATTTTCAATGTTGTTATTCCATATGTATTAGTATTTTTACAAAGTATCATTGCGCCTATTTTCGGGCTTTTATAATCATTAAGCGAGGAGGAATTTACATATGACAGAGAAAAAGAAAAAAATCGGTTTTAATATTGTAAAGAACGACTCAACAGATGGACATGGTGGGTTTGGTGTTGGGGCATTAAGCCTAGAAAATATTTCTCCTGTATTTGTTGATGTATTAGAGAAAACTGCGTTCGTTGATATCGGTGCGATGCATGCGCGTAGTACAGTAGAAAAAGGAATTAAGTTTTTAACAAATAAAGATGAAGTTCCAAACGGGAAACCGTTTTGGCTCGTTTGGGTAACAATTGAAAGAACACCAAACGGTGCTTATTACGCAGGTGCAACAGCCTGTGAAATGACAGTTGACCGTGAAATTCGCCGCGGATATAAATCACTTCCAGAGCATGTAAACAAAATGGATAAATCACTAAAGCGTCACATCATGATTGATCATATGGATGAATCATCTAAAAAAGTACTTGGTACATTCTTAAAAGAGCATAACGAAGCAATTTGGAACGAATCTAGTGAAGAATTGCGCCACGCATTATTAGGTGAATAAAAGAAAAGGATGTCTCATTAGTCGATTTTTGACTAGTGAGGCATCCTTTTTATTTTGTGAATAGGACCATGGAATATGAAAGTATATCAATGATTTTTAGAATATATCTAACGTAACTTGAAATATATCAACGATGTTTAAAATATATCTAACATAACTCAAAATATATCAATGATTCGACAAGGAATATCGATTTACCGACAAAGAATGACAATAGCCTTCTTTCTTACCACGGGAGATATTTCTTCCACCAACCCGTCTTTTTCTTCTCTTCACTAACCTTTTCAAACTCTTCTTTATCATCAACGTGATCCATACAATATTCAGTTGGCTCTGTGCCCTTTGCGAAATACATTTTCACAGAAATGGGACAATTTTTTGTAGCAATCTTACCGTTTTCAGGATTAACATCGACTGCAACAACATCTGTTGGTTGTTTGAATTCTTTTTTAGGCTGTCCATCTAATCCTTTTTCCATCGTATCGGTCCATATTTTTTTCGCGTATCCTTGTTCTGCTACGTTTGAAATGGACTTAGGTTGATCGTACCCAACCCAAACCCCTGTTACAAGTTGCGGGGTAAAGCCAATCATCCAACTATCAGTTTCTGTAGAACCAGACTTTCCAGCATATGTTCTTGATAGTTTTGATAACATTGATTGACCGGTCACAGCGGCATAACTGCTTAGTTTTTTATTAAACATACCTGCCATCATTTCTTCCATCACAAAAGCTTTGCTTTTATCGAGAACTTGTTTACTTTCTAGATGAGCGTCGTATAGCATATTTCCTTCATGATCAACGATGCGCCGTATAAAGATTGGTTTTACTTCTTTCCCGCCGTTTGCAAACATGCTATAAGCATTGACCATTTCAATTGGTTTTACAGGAGATGTGCCGAGAGCAAGAGACGGAACATCTTTTAAGGCGCTAGTAATACCGAATTGCTTCGCTGTTTTTGTAAGAATGTCTTCGCCTAAAAATAAATTCGTCTTCACAGCATATACGTTATCAGAAACGGCGAGTGCTTGTGCCATTGTCACAAAATCGTCTGCATAATAGTTTTTATAATTTTTCGGTTTATATTTGGAAACACCATCACCTAAAGTGAATACAGTGTATTCGCTTTTTAAGCGCGTAGCAGGGGTAAATCCTCGTTCTAAGGCTGCATAATATAGGAACGGCTTAAATGTAGAGCCGGGCTGACGAGCAGCTTGTGTAGCTCTGTTAAATTGACTCGTATTATAATCAGTTCCACCAACAAGGGCAGCCACTTCACCCGTTTTTGGATTCATAGAGACGAGGGCAGTTTGGATGTTTGTTGTTTCAGGTATATGATTTTTTACAGCTTGCTCTGCTACAGATTGTAATTTAGGGTCTAGCGTTGTATAAATACGTAAGCCACCTCGTTGTAAGGCTTGCTCATCTAATCCGATGTCACGAAGAAGAGAAGCTTGTACAGCATCTTGGAAATAAGGTGCAATTTCTGCAACTTTTTTCGTATCCAATGAGGCAAAAGTAAGTGTTTCCTTTTTTGCCGAGGTAGCTTGCTGTTTTGTAATATAACCTTGTTCTACCATCTCATTTAGTATGAGAGATTGACGGCCTTTAGCACGCTCTTCTTTTAAAAAGGGAGAGTAGAAGCTAGGTCCTTTCGGAATACCTGCGAGCATACTAGCTTCTGCTAATGTTAATTCTTTTGCAGTTTTATCGAAATACAGGCGAGAAGCAGCTTCGATTCCGTAAGCACCATGCCCGTAATAAATTGTATTTAAATATCCTTCTAAAATATGATTTTTATTATAATTCACTTCAAGACGAACGGTATACATTGCTTCTAATAGTTTACGCTTCCACGTTTTATCATGATCTAAGTATAGGTTACGAGCATACTGTTGTGTAATAGTACTAGCACCTTGTACTTTTGCCATTGCTTTTAAATCGGCAACAATGGCACCAGCAATGCGCTTCATATCAAAGCCGTGATGTTTGTAGAATCGTTGATCTTCAATAGATAGTGTCGCTTCTTTTACATAGGGAGAAATTTCATCGAGAGATACATTATAGCGTTTTTGCATTTCATTACTTTGTCCTATAACAGTGTCATCATTAGCGTAAAAGACACTCGTTTGCGGAACCGCAACAGGGGGAGGTCCCATAATTTTTGCAGCTATAATGATAATAAAAAAGGAAAAAACGAAAAAAAGAACACAAGAAAACATTACGGTGAAGAAAAGACGTTTATATTTTTTAAGTTTTGGATTCATAGTTTGATCCATCTTTTTCAGCCCCTCATTAATACAAGCATTATTGTATTAGTATTGAGGGTTTTCGTTTATTTTAAACAATGAAATTTCTAAAATAAAAAGAGCCCCTTCATTTAAGAAAGAAGCTCAAAAGCACGCGCTGGCCAATCGGTAATAATAACATCTACGCCATAATCAATCATAGTTTGTAAATCTTTATATTCATTAATGGTGTAAGGGCGAAAAACGTATCCTTGCCCTTGTGCTAATTGGATAAACTCTTTCGTTAATAATTGAAAGTTTGGATGTAATCCCGTTGCCCCACGTTTGTTTGCTTCAGCAATAGGATCTGCAAGTGGTGTATCGTACAAAATCGCTCTTGGAATTTCTGGAGCAATTTCTGCTAATAATGAAACGGAATCGTGGTTAAATGATGAAAATGCAATTTGATTGGATAGATGATATTCACGAACAAGAGCAACGACCTTTTCTTCAATATTTGGATAGTGAATAACATCTGTTTTTAACTCAATGTTAAGTTGTAAATTTGTTGTAGAGAGCCAAATAAATACTTCTCGTAACGTTGGGATTTTCGCCTCATGGAAAGAAGGGTCTTTATGGCTACCAGCATCTAGAGTTTGTAATTCCTCTACAGTTTTTTCAGAAACAAGTCCTATGCCATTTGTTGTACGATCGACGGTTTCGTCGTGAATTACGACAAGTTCACCATCTTTTGATAAATGGACATCAAGTTCAATTCCATGAGCACCAATGCGTTCGGCTTCTTGAAAGGCAATCATCGTATTCTCTGGATGTGTCCCTTTTACCCCGCGGTGAGCGAAAATAAGTGGTTTATTCATGTGAAAATCTCCTTATCATCCCTTTTTCTTCATTATGAAACTGCCTTGGAAAAAATACAATTGAATAGGACAAACATTTACAAAAGTCTAACAGTTGCATAAAAGTTAACGTTAACGTAAAATGTAATAATCAAGTGAAGGGAGGAATAAACATGTATAAAATCGATGAAGTAACAAAGCAAGTTGGTTTAACAAAGCGTACACTTCGTTATTATGAGGAAATTGGTTTAATTCATCCCCCAGAACGAAGTGAGGGAAACATTCGCCTGTATACAGATGAGGACATTGCAAGAATTAAAAAGATTGTGGAAGCGAAAGAAGTGCTAGGAATTACGCTTCAAGAAATGCAAAATTTCTTATCGTTAAAAGAAAGAATGGAACAAAGAAGAAATAGTGAAAATCCTCGTGACCGTGAAGTTATTCATGAGATTAAAGAGATGCTCGAAAAACAAATGCAAACGTTAGACGAGAAAATGGAGCAAATGCAGCGCGTGAAGGCGGAGCTAGAGGATAGTTTAAGCCGGGCAGTTACATTTTTAGAGAATACAAAAGGAGAGTAATCAAAATGGAGAGCAAACAAAAATTAGGGAGATTGATTACAGTGGTGGCTACCTTCCTTGCCTTTTCGGGTATAGGGGTAGTCGATCCGATTTTACCAAGTATTGCTGAACAAATTGGTGCATCGCATTGGCAAGTCGAGATGTTATTTACAGCATATATTTTAACGATGGCAATTATGATGTTACCAGCTGGAATATTTGCATCAAGATTTGGTGATAAACGAATGATGACGATTGGTCTTGCGATTGTGACTGTATTTGCATTTATATGTGGTATATCGCAAACGATTGCTCAATTATCTCTTTTCCGCGCTGGGTGGGGATTAGGAAATGCGATGTTCTTCGCGACGGCGATGACATTATTAATTGCATTAAGTAAAGAAGTTCATGAAGCAGTAGGATTATATGAAGCAGCTATTGGTTTAGGGATGGCAGGTGGACCATTATTAGGCGGTATATTAGGTGGGCAATCTTGGCGTTACCCATTTTTTGCGACGAGTATTTTAATTTCCTTAGCATTTATTTTAGTTTTCTTTTTTGTAAAAGAACCGGAGCGAAAAGTGAAGCGTAAAGCAGCAGGCATGGGAGAATTACTTAACTTGGTGAAGTATAAACCGTTTATGCAAGGTGCCATTTCAGGGATGTTATACTACTACGGATTTTTTGTCGTTTTAGCATATTCACCACTTATTATGCACTTATCTGCTATTCAATTAGGTTTTGTATTTTGTGGATGGGGATTAGCGCTAGCTTACGGATCAGCAATTTTAGCACATAAGCTAGAAGGTAAATATGAACCGAAAACAGTGTTAAAGGGTAGCTTACTCGTATTTGCGATGTTATTAATTGCACTATTCTTGGTGAAAATTATGTGGTTACAAATCGTGTTAATTGTTCTATCTGGGTTAGCATCAGGATTAAATAATGCGTTATTTACAAGTTATGTAATGGATATTTCACCTTATGAAAGATCTGTTACATCAGGTGTTTATAACTTCGTTCGTTGGTTAGGAGGCGCGATTGCTCCAATTTTATCAGGAGTTATCGGTCATACAGTTTCGCCGCAAAGCCCGTTTTTAGTCGGTGGAATTGTTGTGTTAGTTGGTTGCGTTATGATCTTAATTCCGATTCGTAAACCGGTAGAAATAGAGACAAAAGCCCTTTCTTAAGAAAGGGTTTTCTTTCCTATTACAGAGCAAACCCTTTTTACATATATGTTAGAACCCTCTGACTAAAATATATTTTCGGTATTTTTGTACTTTTAACTATACTTTTTGGATGTTTTGTTTTATTTTTGTTAGGGGACATTAATGATGTCCCTATTATAAATTTGCATTGAAAGGCGTGATTGTACGATGGAACTATGGTTCACTGAAAAACAAACAAAACATTTTGGGATTACGGCGCGTATTAACCGCACATTACATACGGAGCAAACAGAATTCCAAAAACTTGATATGGTTGAAACGGAAGAGTTCGGAAACATGCTTATTTTAGACGGCATGGTTATGACAACAGAAAAGGACGAGTTCGTTTATCATGAAATGGTAGCGCACGTACCTTTATTTACACATCCAAACCCTGAAAACGTATTAGTTGTAGGTGGCGGCGATGGTGGTGTTATTCGTGAAGTGTTAAAACACCCAAGCGTGAAGAAAGCAACTCTTGTTGAAATCGATGGAAAAGTAATTGAGTACTCTAAGCAGTACTTACCATCAATTGCAGGTGCATTAGATAATGAGCGTGTAGAAGTAAAAGTAGGAGACGGTTTCCTACACATCGCAGAAAGTGAAAACGAATATGACGTAATTATGGTAGATTCTACTGAGCCAGTAGGCCCAGCAGTAAACTTATTTACAAAAGGCTTCTACGCTGGAATTTCAAAAGCGCTAAAAGAAGATGGTATTTTTGTTGCCCAAACGGACAACCCTTGGTTTACGCCAGAACTAATTACAACTGTATTTAAAGACGTAAAAGAGATCTTCCCAATTACTCGTCTATACACAGCAAACATTCCGACGTATCCAAGTGGACTTTGGACGTTCACAATCGGATCTAAAAAACATGATCCATTAGAAGTAAGTGAAGAACGTTTCCATGAAATCGAAACGAAATATTACACAAAAGAATTGCACAATGCAGCATTCGCACTACCGAAATTTGTTGGCGATTTAATTAAGTAAGAAAATCGAGGTTGAACAAATAAGGTGTAAGTAGTTCATTTAAGGTGTTTGTCCAGAAGGCTTGAACATGCTAGCTACTTACACTTCTGTAAAGAAAATCGTCTTCTTATCGTTAAAAAAGAAGACCCCGGTAAATCGAGAAAGAGGAGCTGTATGCTCCAAATTTGAGAAATAGTGAAAGGTTGGGATACCTTAAGTTCCACATAAGGAGGAAAAGAGTATGCGTTTTGATGAAGCTTATTCAGGTAAAGTATTTATTAAAAGTCATCCAAGTTTTGAAGAGTCAGAGGCAGTTATTTACGGGATGCCAATGGATTGGACAGTAAGTTACCGTCCAGGTTCTCGCTTCGGCCCTGCACGTATTCGTGAAGTATCGATTGGACTAGAGGAATACAGTCCATATTTAGATCGTGAACTAGAAGAAGTAAAGTATTTTGATGCGGGTGATATTCCATTACCATTTGGGAACCCACAGCGCAGCATAGACATGATTGAAGAATATGTAGCAAAACTATTAGATGCTGGTAAGTTTCCACTAGGTCTCGGCGGAGAGCACTTAGTGTCTTGGCCAATTTTTAAGGCAATGGCAAAAAAATATCCGGATTTAGCAATCATCCATATGGATGCTCATACTGATTTACGTGAGTCGTATGAGGGAGAGCCTTTATCGCACTCTACACCAATTCGTAAAGTGTGCGATTTAATTGGTCCGGAAAACGTATATTCTTTCGGTATTCGTTCTGGAATGAAGGAAGAATTCGAATGGGCAAAAGAAGTAGGCATGAACTTATATAAATTTGACGTATTAGAACCGTTAAAAGAAGTATTACCGAAACTTGCAGGACGCCCAGTCTATGTCACAATTGACATTGACGTATTAGACCCAGCTCACGCTCCTGGAACAGGAACATTAGAAGCTGGAGGTATCACATCTAAAGAACTATTAGAGTCCATCGTAGCAATTGCAAATTCAAATATAAAAGTAGTCGGAGCAGACTTAGTAGAAGTAGCTCCAGTCTACGATCATAGTGATCAAACACCAATCGCAGCAAGCAAATTCGTGCGGGAAATGCTGCTCGGTTGGGTAAAGTAAAAGTGAAGCCACCGATCATTCTAGCCGTTAGCTAGATAAAGTAAAAGCCCCTAGACGCGAACTAGGAGGTTTTTACTTTTGTCGTTATGTTTCGGTAAGTCGATATTTTTTGCCGAATCGCCGATATAATTCAAGTTGCGGTCGATATAATGAAAGTTATGTTCGATATATTTTAATTTGCGTCGACATATGCGGAGTTGTGTTCTATAAAATTTCACTTACCGCCACGCGACATAAAAAAGAGCTATTCTCAAACGATGAGAACAGCTCTTTTTCTTATGCAACGTTCTCTTCCGAAGTAATTCCGCGAATTTCATCAGCAGAACGGATTGGATATTTGCGGAACACAATGGAACCAACGTATCCAACAATAGTGGTAACGATTCCGCATAATACGGCAGCAATCGTTACTTTTATTACATCATTAAATCCGAACAATACGAGAAGTCCTGGAATTGGTGATGCTGTCCCTGGTGCATTATTAACGAGCTGGAATAGCGACGTAATAATACCGGCAAGCGCACCGCCAACAAAGTTTGTCATATAGATAGGAATTGGATTAGCTGAGACAACATCGGCTTGTGTTAACGGCTCGATTGCCACAGCGATTGTATCTTTCTTTGAACAGATTTTTAGTCGTTTAAAGAAAATGAAGTTCATTGGGGCAGAAGCTGCTACGGCAAGACTACCAATTGCCATTGGTAAACCAGTTAATCCAAGCATTGCAGTTAGTGCCATAGAACTTAGTGGAGATGTAGAAATAACTGTGATTAATCCACCAAGCATAATCCCCATAATGATAGGACTTTCTGTAGTTGCAACTGAAATCATAGAACCGATTTTACCGAGTGTTGCGTTAACGAGTGGATCCATAAGCATGGCCATTCCACGTGAAATTGGTGCGGCAATAAATAGAATTGCTAAAAATTCTACACCAGCTGGTAATTTCTTTTCAAGAAATTTCACGACGAAAGCACAAACGTATCCAGCGAAAAATCCTGGTAAAATACCGAACCCACTAGTAGCTATACCGATTAAAACAGCGTATACGGGCGAAACACCGATTGCTAATGCTACTAAAATCGCCGCTGCGACACCGCTCATACTACCAGAAGCTTCTCCTACTGATTGTAAAAAGTCATTATGAAACATTTCTCCACCGATATAACGGTGAAATGCTTCAATAAGAAAACTCGCGATTGCTGCATTAGCTAAAGCACCCATTGCTTTCATTCCGTAAGGAGCACGGTAACTAAAAAGTGTAAATAGACAGAGTACAACAAGTAATAGTGCTAAACCTTGCAAGATAGCCATTTGAAAACTGTCTCCTTTGATTTTTGTAATAAAAATTCGTATCATTCAATAATAATATAAAAGTTTGTTAAACGGAAAAACTTTTTGTCCGGAAATTGCTG
Organism: Bacillus cereus group sp. BfR-BA-01316; assembly: GCF_022664195.1. Taxonomy (NCBI): domain Bacteria; kingdom Bacillati; phylum Bacillota; class Bacilli; order Caryophanales; family Bacillaceae; genus Bacillus; species Bacillus cereus group sp. BfR-BA-01316. Next base: position 7,007 of record NZ_JAKUGX010000008.1, on the reverse strand, counting down.
TAAGGTGAAAAAGTCTTACAATAATGTAAGGGAAGTGTAAGACATTTCGATAGAGTATAGTATGCTTTTTTTCGTATAATACAGGTATAGACATACGGTTAGTGAGAAAGAAGTGCAAACAGGAGGCGCATGTATGAAATTGGTAATGAAAGTTTTAGCTGTCTTCGCCATTATTTTAGGTGGTACAGCATATTATTTACAATCAAAAACAGAAGGTGTTGATGCCTTTGTAGACAACTTCTTTTCGAATAAAGAAATACAAGACTATTATGCAGTTATAGATAAAGGCGAGAAAAAAGATGATGAATATTTATATACATTTAAAGGTTATACAGAAGATGGGAAACAGCAAGTTATTAAAAAGATGGTAAACCGCGAATTACACGCAGGTGCATTTATAAAGATTTATGCAAAAGGTATGCAAGGAAAGGGCTGGGCTGAAGTTCCGAAAGAATCCATCCCGCAGAAAGCATTGCAAAAAATAGAAAAAGTATAAAAGGAGCGAATCATTCGCTCCTTTTTAGTGCGTTAAAATTGTAACAGATGTGTTTTCTTTACTAGAAATAATTTGTGCACGTCCACCAATTGGAAAAGTAAAAATAGGAGTTGTATGACCGAAACTTGCATTTGCAATGATAGGGATATGTGTAAGTTCAGGCTTTGAAGCAATCATGTCTAGAATGTCTTCTATCGTACATTCTGCTCCTTTTTGCATTCTTCCTATAACGATGCCTTTTACATGTTCAAAGTCAGGTTGCTGCATAAGAGAATGTAAATATCGATCAAAAGTTTTAAGGGTAGCTTTTCCTGTTAAACTATCCTCTTCAAGAAATAAAATTTTGTCCTGTAAGTTAGGCATATATGGCGTGCCTTGCAGTAAATTAAATGTGCTCATATTACCACCAATAATATCTCCTGTAGCTTCTCCTTCTTGAATTGAAACATATCCTTTATTTTTAATAAATTCTCGATTTTCCTGATCAACATACCAAGAATCATCACTCCACGTTTCAGCCGGCAATATTTCAATAGGCTCATTAGCAGTTAAGCATTTTAAAAAGTAATCGGTCGTATAATCGAGGCCTTTCTCCATTCCAAATGAAGAGAAGTGGGGTCCTGAATATGTAACGATGCCTGTTTTTGTGTAAATGGCATTATTTAAAGCGGTAATATCAGAATAGCCACAGAAAAACTTCGGATTTTCTCGAATTAAATCATAATCGAGATGTTTCAATAAACCATTAGAATTGTACCCGCCAAGTGTCGTCAAAATTGCTTTTACATTAGGGTCTCTAAATGCTTCATGAAGATCTTGAACTCGTGAAGAAATAGAGGATGAAGAAAAGCGATCTATTTCTTCAGCATTTTTTGAGAATGTAACGTGAAAGCCCATATCGGTTAATCTTTTTGTAGCAAGCTCTCGGTTCGTATTTGAGACAATACTTAAACTACAAGATGGTGAAATAACTCTTATTTCATCACCTTTTTTTAATTTTGTTGGTAGCACCAAATTCACCCCTTGAAATGAAAGAATATTTAGATTTAAAAAACATTTTAACATATGAAATAAAGTGAAGGTGAATTATTTTTTGAAAAGGAGTTTTCCTGATTTTTCAGCAGACAGACAGAGTCTTTTTTTGATATGATAGGAAAAGTGATTTATTATAAGTAGTATTTAATATCTATAACATTTGAGAGGTGTGCAAGACGTGAAGAAACAACTTGCAGGCTTGCCGGTACACGTTCATTTCGTAACAGAAATCCGTGAAGGGGCGAGGAAGGAAACCGTTGCTTTTGAAGCAAATGGTCAATACTATGTAAAAGGTCAAGGTACATATATAACATTCCAAGAGCCGAACGAACAAGGCGAAGTGAAAACAATTATTAAAATTCAAGATGAACAAGTTCTCATTATGCGTTCAGGTGCTATTTCTATGCGTCAGACGCATGTGAAAGGTGAATGGACAACTGGTACGTATACGAGTGAACTTGGTACGTTTGCATTGCAAACGAAAACTGATAACGTTCTTTTTAAATGGTCGGATGAAAAGAAAAAAGGACAACTCTTCTTAACGTACGCATTGCTTCTAAGTGATCAAGAAGCTGGCAGATATACAATTACAATTAATTTGAAGGAGGCAAAATAATGAATTCTTTAGAACAAGTAAAAGGATTGATTAAAGAAGAAATTCAAGCTGCTGTATTAAAGGCAGAATTAGCGACAGAAGAACAAATTCCAAACGTTGTATTAGAATCTCCAAAAGATAAAACAAATGGTGACTTCTCTACAAATATGGCAATGCAACTTGCACGCGTTGCGAAAAAAGCACCTCGTATGATTGCAGAAGAATTAGTTGCAAACTTCGATAAAGCAAAAGCTTCTATTGAAAAAATTGAAATCGCTGGTCCTGGTTTCATTAACTTCTACATGGATAATAGCTACTTAACAGACTTAATCCCAACAATCGTCAACGCTGGTGAAGCATACGGTGAAACGAATACTGGTAAAGGTGAAAAAGTACAAATTGAGTTCGTATCTGCGAATCCAACAGGCGATCTTCACTTAGGACATGCACGTGGTGCGGCAGTAGGTGACACTTTATGTAACGTATTAGCAAAAGCAGGATACGATGTATCTCGTGAGTACTACATTAATGATGCTGGTAACCAAATTCATAACTTAGCTCTTTCTGTTGAAGCTCGTTACATGCAAGCTTTAGGTTTAGAAAAAGAAATGCCAGAAGACGGTTACCATGGTGCGGACATCATTGGAATCGGTAAACGTTTAGCAGAAGAGTTTGGCGATCGTTATGCAAAAGCTGATGCAGAAGAAAGCTATGACTTCTATCGTTCATACGGTTTGAAATATGAGTTAGCAAAACTTCAAAAAGACTTAGAAAGCTTCCGTGTTAACTTCGATGTGTGGTTCTCAGAAACATCATTATACAAAAACGGAAAAGTTGATCAGGCTCTTGCTGTATTAAAAGAACGTGAGGAAATCTTTGAAGAAGGCGGAGCAACTTGGTTCCGTTCAATGACTTACGGTGACGATAAAAACCGTGTATTAATTAAAAATGACGGTTCTTACACATACTTAACGCCAGATATCGCTTATCATCGTGATAAATTAGAGCGTGGTTTCGATAAGCTAATCAACATTTGGGGTGCTGACCACCACGGTTACATTCCTCGTATGAAAGCTGCTATTCAAGCGCTAGGTTACGATAAAGAAACACTTGAAGTAGAAATCATCCAAATGGTACAACTGTACCAAAATGGTGAAAAAATGAAAATGAGTAAGCGTACAGGTAAAGCAGTTACACTTCGTGAGCTTATGGAAGAAGTAGGCGTGGACGCAATGCGATACTTCTTCGCAATGCGTAGCGGTGATTCTCATTTAGACTTCGATATGGACTTAGCTGTATCAAAATCTAATGAAAACCCAGTATACTATGCACAATATGCACATGCTCGTGTATGTAGTATCCTTCGTCAAGGTGAAGAGTTAGGATTAGCTACAGGCGGAGACGTGAATTACAAACTTGTTACTTCAGAGAAAGAAGTAGAGTTACTGAAAAAACTTGGTGAATTCCCAGCTGTAGTTGCAGATGCAGCGCAAAAACGTCTACCACACCGCATTACAAGCTATGCATTTGAATTAGCAGCAGCATTACACAGCTTCTACAACGCAGAAAAAGTATTAAACCAAGATAACTTAGAATTAAGTAAAGCTCGTTACGAATTAATGAAAGCAGTACGCAATACACTTCAAAATGCATTAGCAATCGTAGGAGTATCTGCACCAGAAAAAATGTAATAAAGAAAAGATGTCTATTTTTGTTTAGAATTGATATACAAGTTGATATATAAACTTCTGATCAGTCTATAGACTGATCAGAAGTCAAAGAAAGAAGAGCACCGAAAAGTCGTGTGGCTTGATAAGGGGAAGTTGAAACAGAAAAAGAGATGGCAAAGCTATCTCTTTTTCTGTGCCAATTTTCTAATCTAAATACATGTGACAAATATATGTTATGGTGATGGAGTGAAAATAGTAAAATACCAATTAACTATTGATTTTTAGGAACGATTCTAGAATAATAGACTGTTGGGGGTAAGATTATCAAAAATCCATATATGTATTATTAGTTGGTGGAATGTTACTAGAAAATGGTGTGATTGTTGTAAAAAACATTGTTACAGCTATGCCAAATACTAAAAGAACAATTCATCTAACCAAGTATTTAAACAATTAGTAATTAATCTTGAAAACTTCCAACTTAGTCAAGAAACTAGGGGTGGTATGTTTATAATAGTACATATAGTACAATTAAAGGTTTCATGATTTGATAAAAAATAATGAAAGGATATAAATTTCTCGGTTTTGATATTATCATCATATATAAGCTCATTTTAATTCTTCGACATAGCCATGGAACCCATTAGGAAAAGGGTTTTTTCTCGACACTCATTTATATACTCCAAAAATGAAAAGGCTGAATTTCGTATTTCTATACGATTTACATGAAATCAGTTGACAATCATACTCTTTTTTAGTTACCCCCAAATTCGGTCCACTGTATTCAAATTTGGAGAATATGACTTTCATCTTGCATAGGCAAACAATACTTCATCCAGAGCGTTTTTAATTATATAATGCTGGCGGTGGAACGCTTCTTGTTCTACTTGTTTCGGTGTGTAGGTCGGCTGTGTAACTAAACACAAAAGGTTTTAACATATGGCCAATTTCACCTCAACTCATAATGGCAGAAAACGCATCTTCAATAACATCTTTTAGAATACGAGTATCCAAGTATGTTTCACAGTTCGAACTTTCCTCGGCTGATATGCTAAATTCGATTATAGATTGTACTTCTTGTTATTCTTTAGGAGGATACGTAAGGAAGTTGACCCAATGCATATTTACTGTGGAGTAGCTTGGCCATACTTGCCGGCAATGACATTTTTTACATTTTATAGAGCAAACGTTTGCATTTGGTATGAAGAAATTTCGGAAACTCTACGGCATAATAAGACAAATGACTGTCATGAGTTTTATCGTGAGTGCTTTTCGAATTATCTTCTTCTGACGTAAAGTTGTTCTAGGGTCTGTTCATGTGTATTTGTAATTTGAATTTCTTTATCAACATTTGTCCTGTATCTGTTTTTGTTAAACAGTATAGACCAGAAATACCATACTTTAGACATGTCGGAGAAATTAGATGAGTCTATATAAAAGTCAAACTTCAAGTTTCTAAGCAATAGAAGGGTTGAAAAAAGAGAAAAAGATGATAATAGCTATCAAAAATATTTAAGTAAAATAGCTTAATGACATTGAATAATAGAATCTTTGTCATAGTATGTTTGTACCAGGAGCTATCTGTTTTTAATTTTATAGGAGGATAACATAAAATATGTATTTAAAAAGAGTTACTTCAATTTTTTCGATTATAATGATTTTCATGTTTACTATAGGTCAGAGTCTTTTACCTATAGTAGCAAATGCACAAGAGTTAAACACAGCAGGACTTGTAGATAGTTTTCAGATTGGTAAAGCAAATCTAAGTACCACAGAACGGACTAAAGTAACTGTAAACTTCAGTGAAAAAGATGGACTTAGGCTGAAACCTGGAGACACACTAACATTAACACTGCCTCCAGAATTAAAAGGATTAGATAAAGAGTTTCCATTAGATGACTATGGTACTTGTAAAGTCACTGCAGGTACTGTGGTATGTACATTTAATGATAAACTGAGTACACATCAAAATATTAAGGGGTATTTAAACTTTTTTGTGGAAGCTGCTAATGTAGGAACGGATGAAAAGAAAGAGATTGAAACCAATTTCGGTACAAATGTAGATAAGCAATCTGTAACAATTACCGGCCCAAGCAGTGGTGGTGGTACAGAGCCTGGAAAGCCACCGTTTTTTTATAAAACTGGTGATATGAACTCAGGCAAGGACAATGAAGTACGTTGGTTCTTGAATATAAACTTAAATAAAGAAGAGTTAAGTCGCGATATTGTTGTGACTGATAATTTACAGGAAGGTCAAACACTTAATAAGGATAGTTTCTATATAATTGTAGATGATTATATAGGTCGTCGATCTTTAACGCTACAAGAGTTTGAAAAGAAAGGTTACGGAACGATTACCTTTACTGGTGACAGATCATTTAAAGTTGTGCTTAATAAGGATAAAGCACGTCTTGCTGCCTTTACGATTGGTTATACATCTACTATAACGGAAGCTGGGAAGAAGCAAGAGTTTTTTAAGAATGATTATACGATTGATTACCAAGTTCTAAACAAAGAACCAGTTACTGAATCGGGTACTCATCCAGTCGAAAATATGACAGCTGGCGGTGGTGCCGAAGGTAACGAGGTTCCAAAAGGAACGCTAAGAATTGTTAAGCATATTGAAGGGAATAAAGAAAAATTAATCCCAAATGTTTCGTTTAAATTGTATAAAGAGTCGGATGAACAAGTTGGAGATGTATATAAAACAGATGAAAAAGGGATAATTGAAATCCCTAATTTACAACCAGGTAAATATTATGTGCAAGAAGTTTCAGCTCCAGACTATGTTGATTTCGATCCTCAAGTAAAAGTAAGTTTCGAAGTTAAATCAGGATCTGTAAATGGAATTGAGTTACCAATTTCGAATAAGATGAAAACTACATCTGTTTCAGGAACGAAGACGTGGAAAGGCGATAATGCGAAAGATCGTCCGACGATGATTAAGGTAGACTTACTACAAAATGGTAAAGTGATTGCAACGCAAGAAGTAACAGAAGCAACAGGTTGGAAATATGAATTCAAAGATTTAGCGGCATATGATGCCGAAGGTAAGGCATACAAGTATGAAGTGAAAGAACAAGCAGTAGACGGATATCAAACAGAAGTAAAAGGTTATGACATTACGAATACAAAGGTTGGTCAAACAAAAGTAGAAGGAACGAAAACGTGGAAGGATGATAATGCGAAAGATCGTCCGAATATGATTAAA
>NZ_JAKUGX010000007.1:0-152623 GCF_022664195.1 Bacillus cereus group sp. BfR-BA-01316 | reverse complement strand
GAAACTCCTAGTATAAGTGCGATAAGTAAACTCATGATTATCCCCCTCTGTTTGCAATATTCTTTTCCTTCTTATTAGTTGTAGTATATCATACGCAAAACAGAATTTTCAAAAAAAGTTCAATAAATGTTCAAAGAATATTGGAAAATACACTTGATAAAGTGGAATTGTGATTGGAGAGGTTATTTATATACAAACGAAAGCAATAAATCATTTTAGTAGATAAAAAACCAGGCTTACTTCATTTTAATGAAATAAGCCTGTTCCATAGGAGGATGTATATATGTAGAGTGAATAAAAGGTTGGAAAAGGGGGTCCAAGCCCTTTTATTCAACTAACTACCTTAATAAATTGGAACCCAGCCTTCTGTTGTAACAAAAATGCGAATAGCTACAACTTGGCGATCATCTTGCAAGGTAAAATAGTGTCTTGCATTTTCAGGTACAGATATAAGATCACCAGGCTCAAGTTCAACGTCAAAGAATCGACCATCTTTTCCTTCAATAGCGAAGATGCCATGACCGCTGACAATAAAGCGAACTTCATCGTCAGTATGATGGTGTTCTTTTTGAAAATTAATTAATAATTCGTCAAGGTTAGGTGTGCTATTTGAAAGTGAAATCACATCATATGCTTTATAACCACGACGATCTGAAACATCAGCAATTTCTTTTGAAAACAACGTTAATATTTCAGCTTTGTTTTCATCTGTTAAGGAGTAATTTTCTTTTAAATGAGTAGGAAGTTTAGAAATATTCCATTTCTCATATAAAACATCTTCTCCCTGCAAAAAGCTTGATACTTCTACTTCATTTTCAATACGAGTATTTTCCTCATGAATACGAATTTGCGCCATTAGAAACGCCTCCTTGAATTGATAATAATTTTATATGAAATTGGAATAAAAACTCATAAGCTTCTAATCTTTTTTTTGCATCAAAGCTATCACGGCCCCATACGGTAATGCCATGGTTTCGAATTAATACTGCTCCTGAATCTCCTTGTATATGCTTTCGAAATTTCTCTCCAAGCGTTGGGATATGAGCATCATTTTCGATAATAGGAATGTTAATCGTTGCACCTTCTTCCCAAATATCAAGAGCTTTAATAATCTCTTGATTTTGAAGGGTGACTTTATCACTATACAAATTTGTGATGACATTATTATCAGTTGTATGAACATGAAGTACGCACCCGGCATTCGTACTGTTATAAATATGTGTATGCAATATTGTTTCTGCTGAAGGGCGTAACTCAGTTTCTAAAACGGGAACTCCTTGATGATTTACTAATAGAAAATCATCTGGAGTGGTTTTTGTTTTATCTTTGCCACTTGCTGTAATAAGAAAAGTAAGGGGATCATGACTGACTTTTATAGAAATATTTCCACTCGTTGCTGGAAACCAATTCCGAGTTGCTAATTCTTTTTTTATTTCACTTAAGTCATACCATTGACGAAAAAGTTGTTTCATGATTTCACCTCCAACAAATGTTGTAATTCGACTTGAATATCGTGAAATGTGTTAAAGGATGTATAAGCAATATGATTTTCTTCACATTTTGTAATAAGGAAGTCACGGGCGAATACTTTATCTGCTTGTTTTGCTGCTTGTAAATCAGTAATGGAATCTCCTATCACAATATGAAAATCATCTTTAGAGCTTAGTTTACGAATTAATGATGATTTACAGAGACCGCAACTATGCTGACATTGCTCGTCACAAGGGTGCGGCCATTTAACTTCAACAAATTCTCCTGAAAAGTCAGTTGCATTACAATAAATTTGTTCTTTAGGGATTATTTCTTGTAAGAGTGGATAGACGAAGAAATCCATTCCACCTGATATAACGTAAAAGGAAATGTTATTTTCATTAATAAATTGTATGAATTCATGAAAACCTGTACGTATTTCAGCAGTTTCTTGTAAAAACTGAATAATATCATCGTGTAGATTAATAGGTATTAATCGGAATAATTGAGAAACACCTTCTTGAATAGAAAGTTCTTGCGATAAAATTTTTTGCTTAATTTCCTCTGCTTCTGGTGGTGCGAATTTTTTCATAATGGACATGATATTATCGTTATTTGTAATCGTACCATCGAAATCACAAAATACTTGAATACTCATAATTTCACCTCATGAGAAGGATTTCCCCATATTTGTAGTGCGCTATGCAAATTTATTTCATCCACTTCATGGAGTGGTTTACCTTGTAAAGTAGCTTCAATTGCAGCGCGGAAAGCTTTGCCACCACCTTGAGCTCCATTTGGATGCCCATGAATCCCGCCGCCGGCATTAATAACGACATCCTTACCAAAATCTCGTAGAATAAAGGGAACGAAACCAGGATGAATTCCAGCAGATGGAACAGAAAAACTTTTCTTGAAATAGTGGTCTTCCTCAGTTAATGCTTCTGTAATGAGAAGAGCTTCCTCTTTTTCTAATGCAACGTTGCCGTATGGTGATGGGAATAAAGAGAAATCAGCACCAGCGTAACGTAGTAATTTTCCAAGTAGTAATAGAGAAGAGAACCCGTATAGTTTCGATGACGAATAAGCGCCACTTACAGCTGGGTGTGCCATAATAGGAATTGGAATTTCATCGTCTTCTACAAGTGATTGCAGTACATCTAATCCATAAGAAAATACATTAAATAAAAGAATGTCTGCTCCAGCTACCACCGCACGTTTCGCGTTCTCTTTTAAATCATAAGTTCGCCCTGTTAAATTTACTGCGTATAAAGTTTTATGTCCGTAAGTTTCGTATACAGATTGTAAAACTTCTTTCCCAGATTCAATTCTTTTTGTAAGTGGTGTTAATGAGTTTTCAAATAAAATTTCATCATCTTTTACAATATCTACGCCTCCAATTGCCTGATCGCGTAGTTGAGTTTTTAAATATCCAATATTCCGTCCTATCATCCCTTTGAAAATACTCATTAGAAGAGGGCGATCTTGAACTTGTAAAAGGTTTCGGATGCCTTCAATTCCAAATTTCGGTCCAGGGAACTGTTTCTTTAATTCGTCTGAGAATGTTAAATCAATTAGTTTAATTTCCCCATCTAACGAAAGTTTTCCAAATGTTGTTGTCAAAATGGCTGGTAAGTCTGGGCTGAAGTTCAGCGATGGATAATGAATTTTAATGATTCCACGTGATACTTTTTTGCCAAGATAAGAGTTAATATGTTCTTGTTCGTCTAACTCTTCAATATGAATGACATTGCCTTTATGTTGTTTTAATTGTTCTTGTAATAAGTGTGGTAAATGAGTCCATGAACCAATTGTTAAACCAATTGCAATTTGTTCCGCTTTCTTTTCTAAGTTGTGAGAATCATCGTGGATTAAATATGTCGCTATAATTCCGCTCATTGTTATAACCTCCTAGTTAAATAAAAAAACCTCTCAGCTAAGGAGAGGTTTTTTTACAACCAGCTCCTTATCTGTCAGCGTAACGCTGCGAGAATTAGCACCGTGTCTACAATTGTAGATCGGTTGCCGGGTTTCGTCGGGCTCGTCCCTCCACCTGCTCTTGATAAGAAGTATTTAGAAATGTTTAAATTTTTAAGATAACTGAATTTTGTCAGATATTTTTTATGTTGTCAATGACTTTTTGAAAAAATTTAATTTATCAATTCGATTAATTGCTTCTCGTAATCTATCTTCTGTATGCAAGAGACCAACACGGACATACCCTTCGCCGTTCTCACCAAATCCAACACCAGGAGCAACTGCAACGTGTGCTTTTTCTAGTAAAATATCAGAAAATTCCTCAGATGTATATCCTTCTGGTACAGGAAGCCATGCAAAGAATGATCCTGTTGGAATGTTTACATTCCAACCAATTGAGTGACAAGCTGAAATAAGAGCGTTTCTCCGAGATTCATAACTATTAACAAGTTCTACCACACAGGACTGCGAGCCTAATAGTGCTTCGCGGGCAGCATCTTGAACTGCACCAAAAATACTAACATACATATGATCTTGTAATAGGTTAATTGTTTCGATGACACTTTCATTCCCCACTGCAAAAGCAATACGCCATCCAGCCATATTGAAAGTTTTCGATAAAGTGTAAATTTCAATTCCTGTATCTTTGGCACCGTCTGCTTGCAAGAAACTAACAGGCTTTTGACCATCAAATCCGATAGCACCGTAAGCAAAATCATGAACAACTAATATGTTATGTTTATTAGCAAAATGAATGGTTTTATCAAAGAATTCTTTTGATGCTGTAGCACCGGTAGGGTTATTTGGATAGTTTAAAAACATTAACTTCGCTCGCTGGGCAACAGAGTCATCAATTTTTGTATAATCCGGTAAAAAATTATTTTCTGCAATAAGCGGCATTGTTTCAAAGTGCGCTTTTGCTAAAGAAACTCCGGATAAATAATCTGGATAGCCTGGATCAGGAACCAGAATGGTATCACCAGGGTTTGTAAAACAAATTGGTAATTCTACTAATCCAGCTTTTCCACCAAACAAAATAGCAACTTCAGTTTTTGGATTTACTACTACATCATATTCACGCTGATAGAAGGCTGCTACGGCTTCTTTTAGGCTTTCGTGTCCGCGAAATGGCGGATATTTATGATGAATGCTCTTTTCGGCAGCATCTTGTAAAGCTTTTACGATATGCTGCGGTGTTGGTTGATCTGGATTACCTTGACCTAGATTAATAACATCGTGACCAGCTGCAACGACTTTGTTAACTTTTGCAACAAGTGAAGCGAAAAATTGTGTTGGCAATGATGTTACTACTTTGGAAGGTTGAAATAATTTCATACTTTCCACCTCTTTTGAAAGTTGTTACAATTCTAGTGACAAATGATATAATCTTTCCAGTATTTTGTAAAGAAAAAATTAAGAATGGGGCGGACAAAATGAAAGTCGCATGTATTCAAATGGATATTATCTTTGGAGATGTAGAAAAAAATATTGAGAATGCTAAAAGTAAAATAAACGAGGCGATGAAGGAAAGACCAGATATTATCGTCTTACCAGAATTATGGACAACAGGATATGATTTAACAAGGCTTTCTGAGATTGCAGATAGGGATGGATTGAAAACGAAAGAAATGTTGAAAGAATGGTCGAAACAATATGGTGTACATATTGTTGGTGGTTCCATAGCAAAGCAAACAGAGCAAGGTGTTACAAATACGATGTATGTTGTAAGCCGCGAAGGACAGCTAGTAAATGAATATAGTAAAGTGCATTTATTTCAGCTTATGGATGAACATAAATATTTAGTAGCGGGTAATGGTACGGGTGAATTTACGCTAGATGATGTAGAGTGCGCTGGCACAATTTGTTATGATATTCGTTTTCCGGAGTGGATGCGTGTTCATACTGCTAAAGGTGCAAAAGTTTTATTTGTTGTAGCAGAATGGCCATTAGTACGTTTAGCGCATTGGCGTTTGCTTTTACAGGCGAGAGCAGTTGAAAACCAGTGTTATGTTGTAGCATGTAATAGAGCCGGAAAGGATCCGAATAATGAGTTTGCAGGTCATTCTTTAATTGTGGATCCTTGGGGAGAAGTTGTAGTAGAGGCAGATGAAGAGGAATCTATTTTATTTGGGGAGCTGAAATTAGAAAAGATTAAAGAAGTTCGTAAAGGAATTCCAGTTTTTGCAGATCGCCGCCCAGAATTATATAAATAAAATATTGACAAGTGATTTTTATTCTTGGTATATTCTTCATCATAAAGTTAAAAATTCGAAAAAATTATACAACTCTTATCAAGAGCAGGTGGAGGGATTTGGCCCGATGAAGCCCAGCAACCGACCGTAATACCATTGTGAAATGGGGCGTTTATTACGCCAAAAGGCACGGTGCTAATTCCAGCAGAAAGTAAACTTTCTGGCAGATAAGAGGGGAGAAGATAAACTTCAAACCTCTTTCTTCGTGGAAAGAGGTTTTTCTGTGCTAGAAAAACCTCTGAATTAAAAGGGGGAGAAGACGATGGGATATTATTCATTAACAGAAGAAACAGCTGTACACTACGCAAAAGAACATGGATACTTTGAAAAGAAAGCGAATGTAATCTGCCATGAAATTGGAGATGGCAATTTAAATTATGTATTCAAATTAGATGATGGAGAGAAGACAATTATAATAAAACAAGCACTTCCATATGCGAAAGTAGTTGGCGAGAGCTGGCCATTGTCAATAAAAAGAGCAACGATTGAAAGTAAAGCACTGCAAATTTTTGCGAAGTATGTACCGGAATACGTTCCAGAAGTATACAGTCATGATGAGGAGTTGGCAGTGACAGTAATAGAAGATTTATCAAGACTAACGATTACAAGAAAAGGATTAATAGATGGAGAAGAGTATCCTCTTCTATCCCAGCATATTGGTCGCTTTCTAGCACATGTTTTATTTTATACTTCAGATTTCGGCGTACGTTCAGAAGAGAAAAGAGTGTTAGATAGTGAATTTGTTAATCCAGATCTTAGTAAAATAACAGAAGATTTAGTGTTTACAGATCCGTTTGGTCATTATGATACGAATGATTATGAGCCAGAGTTACAACTAACGGTTGATGAACTGTGGAGTGACAAAACTTTAAAATTAAAAGTAGCACAGTATAAGTATAAGTTTTTAACGAGAAAAGAAGCGCTCATTCATGGGGATTTACATACTGGTAGTATATTTTCATCGCCTTCTGAAACGAAAGTAATTGATCCAGAATTTGCAACGTACGGTCCATTTGGATTTGATCTTGGTCAATTTATTGCAAATTTATTATTAAATGCGTTATCGCGTGAAGAGGAAAAAAGAATTGTGCTATTTTTCCATATCGAGAAAACATGGAGTTATTTTGTAGAAGCTTTTACAAAGCTATGGATTGGAGAAGGTGTAGAAGTATATACGAAAGAGAAACAATGGTTACCAATTATTTTGCGAAATATTTTTAGTGATATTGTTGGATTTGCTGGATGTGAACTTATTCGTAGAACAATTGGTCTAGCACACGTAGCAGATTTAGATGAAATATCAGATAAAGAAAGAAGAATTCAAGCTAAAAAACAAGCACTTTATTTAGGAAGAGAACTATTAAAATATGAATCAAAGAGTGCAGATATACAACTGTTCCGAACATTATTTCAACATACAATTTCAGGAGGCGTAAAGGCATGAGTACAATCATTACTGTTCCGAGATCAGTAAGTTGGAAAGGAGATGCCATTGCGGTATTAAACCAAACAAAGTTGCCACATGTCACTGAATACAAAACATTAACGAATGTTGAAGATGTATGGAAAAGTATCATTATGTTAGAAGTACGCGGAGCACCTGCAATTGGAATTGTAGCTGCGTTTGGTTTGGCGCTTGCGGCAAAGAAATACGATGCTACAAATATCGATGAATTTCAAAAGAAGTTTAATAGAGATTGTAACTATTTAGGGACATCACGCCCGACGGCAGTCAATTTATTTTGGGCAATTGATCGCATGAGAGAAGCTATACGAGGGATTGCTACAATAAAAGAAGCACAAAAAATATTAGAAGAAGCACTTCGTATTCAGCAAGAGGATGAAAAGGTATGCCGAAGTATTGGAGAACATGCTTTAACATGTTTTAAAGACGGTGATAAAATTTTAACAATTTGTAACGCTGGAAGTATTGCAACTGCTAGATATGGAACAGCATTAGCCCCATTTTATATTGGGAAAGAGAAGGGCGTGCGTTTACATGCGTATGCGTGTGAAACGAGACCGGTTTTACAAGGTGGTCGTTTAACGACATGGGAATTGAAGCAAGCAGACATTGATGTAACGCTTATTACGGATAATACTGCAGCACATGCAATTCGAACGAAAGAAATTAATGCGATTATCGTAGGGGCAGATCGAATCGTTGAAAACGGTGATACTGCTAATAAAATAGGAACATTAAATTTAGCTATATTAGCAAAGTATTTCGGTATCCCATTTTACGTTGCAGCTCCGTTATCTACGTTTGATATTACGAAACAAACAGGTGCTGAAATTGTTATTGAAGAAAGAGATGAAACAGAAGTTACGAAAATTTTTGGGAAACAAGTGGCGCCAATTGGAACGCCTGTATTTAACCCTGCATTTGATGTAACACCGCATGAATTAATTACAGGAATTATAACTGAGAAAGGTATTTTACGTGGAGATTATAAGCAAGAAATTACATCATTATTTGAAAAAACAAGCTAATCACAAATAGCTTGTTTTTTTATGCCTAAGATTCTCTGTTCCTCTTATTTATGTAATGAAGGGAGGAGAGAAGGATGGAAGAGTGGATCTCGATGATAGGTAATGTGGGGTTTCCAATTGTTGTAACAATATATTTACTACATCGTATTGAAAGCAAATTAGACGGAGTAATTGTTGCAATTGAGAAACTCCCTCAACAATTACTAAAGTATGAAGATCCTCGCGATAGAAAGTAAAATAAAGTTTGCTCTTTGTGAGCAAACTTTATTTTTTATTGAGCAGTATATCCACCATCAATAACGACAGCTTGACCAGTAATGCCTTTTGTTTTTTCACTCGCTAAAAACATAGCATAATCAGCAATTTCTTGTACTTGTAATAAGCGCTTTTGTGGTACAAGTGGATAAATAACATCTTCTAAAACATTTTCAAGTGGTACATTTCGTGTAGTAGCTAAATCCTCTAGTTGATTACGTACAAGAGGGGTATCGACATAACCAGGACAAAGGGCATTTACAGTAATACCATGGGTAGCACCTTCTAAGGCCGCAACTTTTGTTAATCCAATTACGCCATGTTTTGCACTATTGTAGGCAGCTTTTCCAGCGAATCCGACAAGACCGTTAATAGAAGCGACGTTAATAATCCGGCCATATTTTTGTTTTTTCATAATGGGAAAAGCATGTTTGATGGCGATAAATGGAGCGATTTGCATAATTTTAATAAGAAGCTCGAATTTCTCAGTTGGAAAATCTTCAATCGGTGAAACATGTTGCATTCCTGCATTGTTAATTAATACATCTAATGAACCGAAATGACTAACTGTTTGAGAAAGTGCTGTTGTAATTTCTTCTTCGGATGTAACGTCACATTTTAAACCGATAGCTTGAAATCCTTCCTTTTGTAATTGTTCAGCAGCTTCTTTTGCACGATCTTCAAGGCGATCACTAATGACAACTTTCGCACCTTCTTTTGCAAAAGCACTACCCATTTCATAACCAATACCGCTCGCAGCACCTGTTAAAAAGACAACTCGATTTGTAACCATGATGAAAAACACTCCTTCATAATAAAAGTTCTCTTATTGCTCTATTTAGAGAGGTGATAATGAAATTCCTGCAAACATTTGGAAAAATATATTTAGCTATCTTGTTTTGCAAAATAGTCTCTGCTATACTATTTTGTAAAGCAAGATACTTATGTTTATCTATCTTGTAAAACAAGATAGTGGGAGGATTTGAATTATGTCGACAAGTCAAATGCTAAAAGGGATTTTAGAAGGTTGCCTCCTTGCTATTATTTCTGAAGGTGAAATATATGGTTATGAAATGAGTGAAAAACTAGCGAAATATGGTTTCACAATGGCAAGTGAGGGGAGTATTTATCCGTTATTAATACGAATGCAAAAGGAAGGATTAATAACAAGTGTAATGAAGGAATCTCCATCTGGCCCAAAGCGAAAATACTATACATTAACAGAAAAAGGCGAAGAAGCACTAGTTGAATTTATGGATCGCTGGGAAGCGATGCAAAGTAGTGTAGAGCGTTTACTTGAAGGGAAGGGGAGAAAAAAATAATGCTATCAAATGAATCGCGAAATTTTTTATTGGATATGAGATTGTTTTTGACGGCAAAGAGTGTGAAAGAAAGTGATATTGAAAGCTTTTTAGAAGATGCAGAGTTGCATTTAATAGAAGGTGAGAGTGAAGGGAAAAGTGTAGAAGATATTTTCGGAAGCTCACCGAAAGAATATGCAAATGAACTTGTAAAAGTAATGGGAAGGGATAGACAGGAAACGTGAAAGCAAATTGGGTTTACGGTAATGAATATCGTTTCGTTTTGGATTATTGCTTCTATTCTAGTAGTCAATAATGGCCTTCTACAGATTTCTCTGATTCAATGTGTTGGATATAGTTTTACTTTGATTCTAGCTATTATTGGTCCGAATGTTTTAATTCGTAAAATGACCTTTTTAACGAGTTTTACAAAAACATGGTTTTCTATGTGGTTTTTAGTCATGATAGCGCCAATGTTTCTGTTAGGAGCAGTTACGATATTAGATGTGATATATCCTACAATGATGTTTACGTTCACTCTAGTTCAAAGTTGTATAATGGCTGGGATAATTTTTGTCATTACTGTAGTTATAAATCTGTATTTTGAAGGATGGTTTAAAAACTTATATTTAATTATTCCGCTTTCTATTATGTTAGTGTTTAAAACATTTACATCGGAAGATCTCGTGCCAATGTTATTTCAAGTTATGTGTTTATACGGAAGTTTATTTATTTTAATTTTCGTTGAAATTATGATGAAGACGAATAGAAGAGAAACGGTTAAATAAGGGAGGGGTTATAATGAAGGTTTCTAAAGAAGGGGAAAAGTTTTTAATCGATACGAAAGTGTATTTAATAACGAAGGGGATTAAAGAAGAAGACGTGGACGCTTTTCTCGAAGATGCAGAACTTCATTTAATAGAAGGTAAGAAAAAGGGGAAGACGGTAAGTGATATATTTGGTGACTCACCAAAAGAGTATGCAGAAGAATTAGCGAATGAGATGGAGAAGGATAAAAGCGGGGGTATAAAAAGTATTTTAGGAATGATTATTGGTATTGGTGGATATTGGTTACTTACAAATATTTTATTTGAAAGCCCAAATCATGAATTTATATTAACGAATGTGCAGTTGATTGGATATCCTATCGTCTTAATAATTACGATTATTGGAACAATTATTGCGTTTAGAATGTCTTCTTTTAAAAGTAAGTTAGTAGAGTTTGGTATTATTTACATAATAGTAATGGTTCCTATTCTATTACTAGTGTTATTAATGTTTATGAATAAATGGTATGGGACACCTGTATTGCAATTAACTACTATGCAAAGTTATATACTAGCTGGAATTGTCTTATTAGTATTGTTAATTGGGGAAGCGTACATACTTGGCTGGATTGGAATATTAGCTGTCATTATACCGCTAATAATTATGTTTGTATTTAAAGAGTTAGGAAAGAAAAACCTGTATTGGGGAATGTTAGAGCCTTTACTTCTGTACGGTAGTTTATACGTATTAATGAGATGGTCTTTAAAAAATGAAGAGAGAAAAAGTGTAAACTAGAAGAATACATGATGAATATTTTAATACTTTATTAGATGATACATCAGGATATGTTTTGTTTTTCGGTTTAATAGGAAAAGGGCTGCTCTGGATATGCAAAAAAGTATTTCCAAAGAAATATTATATAGGGATTTTTAGGGGGATTACGCTTATCTTTAGTTGTATGTTTTTATTTCTCGCAGCCGGTATTTGGTTTGTTGATTGGAATATGTTGTTTTAAACAGTAACAATATCGTTACTGTTTTTTTCTTTGTAATAAAGTGCTTTGTAAAGAGAGCGCTTTTTGTTCATTTGTTAATAATGAATTGATGTGAACTTGATCAGGACGAGGGACTATAGGGTACATAAGGTTTGAGGGAGAAGGGTGGTGTTCAGAACCAGTTGGAGAGTGGGGATCTGCGTGCGTAAGTTTTCCATGAATTCGTCTTGTAAATAAAATATGACCAATTTCGTGAGCGAGGGTGTATATATTTTTCATTGGAGCAGCTGAGTTTGTTAGAACGATGTAACCAGTAAGTTGTTGTTGTTTCGCTAGAGAGTAAGCGCAAGCGATTACTGCGGTTTCTTTGAAATAATCACTGCCAATATAACAAATATAAAGGTCACATTCAGGAGATTCGTTAACACAAGTTTGAAAAAAGGATGATAATTTTTCCTGACTTTGAATGGAGTTTTTATAACTAATTTCCCGATTAGAAAAACGGAAAAGTTCGTTTAGTACAATTACTTCTTTAATTTGAAATGTAATGGGATGCCAAATTGATTCTGCAACTGCTAAATCTTTTGCAATACGGTCGTCAGAAATATCGGCGCCTGGAGTAATGCAAACACATATATTAACGTATGAATCCATAAGGAACACCTCAAATGAAAAAATTCTTTCTATAATATATGTGGGGAAAGATTCTATGTATGGATAAACGCCTTGTTTATCGCACGAATATATATAATACAAGTCGAAAAAATTTCATAGTTCTATAACGTAGTATGGTCATCTTTTTGATATAGTAAAGAAAAGGGGGAGAATATATGTATACATTAAAAATCGTTTCAGACAGAGAAGCTCTTTATCAATTTGCGAGCTATGTAAGAGTTGTGCAAGGGGTTGAAGATGTATATGTAGAGGTGGGAGAACCTTTATATGAACATCCATTAATGAAGTTTTATGTACATATTACAATTGAAGAAACATATGATCAGCATAAAGCGTTACAAGAAATAGCTAGATTAGTAGAATTAGGGCGTTTTACGTATGTCCATTATCGCAATGAGGAAATTGAAGAAGCTTTTGAAGCTGTAAAATACGAAAGTTTTAAGAAATAAAGTGAAACTTTAATCAGTGGGGGTTTTGTCCATCCCGCACTGATTATTAGTTGAACCAATCGGGCTTTTACGGGCAGCCCGACCTCCGCCTAACTTCTTTGCTTTCGCTGAATTTTGAGGTAGGGGTCTTACTGCCCGCAAATAGCGGGATAACGGTAAAAAAAGGAAGCGGAAGCTTCCTTTTTTATTGAAAATTACAGCAACAAAAGGAAGAGAATTTTGTTATGATAAGGAAGGGTGAGGAAAGGAGAGTTTACATATTGGGGTATATTGAAGAGTTACGCAAAGTAGTTGGTACGAGACCACTTATTTTAGTAGGATCAGCAATTATTATATTAAATGATAATCAAGAAGTATTGCTTCAATATCGTTCAGATACATATGATTGGGGTGTGCCTGGCGGGGCAATGGAACTGGGAGAAACGACAGAAGAAACTGCTCGTAGAGAATTATTCGAGGAGACGGGGTTAAGTGCAAAAATAATGCAATTTCTTGGTGTTCTTTCAGGAAAGGAAGTTTATTTCCGTTATCCAAATGGAGATGAAATTTTTAATGTGATTCATCTGTATCAGG
This sequence comes from Bacillus cereus group sp. BfR-BA-01316, assembly GCF_022664195.1. Lineage (NCBI taxonomy): Bacteria > Bacillati > Bacillota > Bacilli > Caryophanales > Bacillaceae > Bacillus > Bacillus cereus group sp. BfR-BA-01316. Next base: position 139,416 of record NZ_JAKUGX010000007.1, on the reverse strand, counting down.
CACATCATGTAAGCGGAGAATTAAAGCTCGATCATGAAGGGTTACAACTTCAATATTTTCCAGTAGATAAGTTACCGAAATTGAATGAAACGACAGAGAAGATATTACAAAAATTCCTATACGCGTTGACAGAATAGAAGGTGAATTCCTTCTATTTTTATTATATTAAATATTTTGATTTTTTGGTATGTTTATAGTATGATAACTGTAGACATACATCTTATGGAATTCCATCTAAAAATTTACTAGGGTACATAAGAGAGGGGCAAGTACAAAATGCATAATGTTGTCATTACAGCTGCAGTTCGTTCACCAATTGGAACTTTCGGAGGAGCACTAAAAAATATAACACCAGTAGAATTAGCTGTTCCTGTACTTCAGGAAGCTGTAAAAAGAGGCGGAGTAGAGCCACATGAAGTTGATGAAGTAATTTTAGGTCATTGTATTCAAAGAACTGATGAAGCAAATACGGCAAGAACAGCTGCATTAGCGGCAGGATTTCCTGACACAGTTACTGGTTATACAATTCAACGTCAATGTTCTTCAGGTATGCAAGCAATTATGTCTGCTGCAATGCAAATCCAATTAGGTGTAAGTGATATTGTTGTTGCAGGTGGAGTAGAAGCAATGAGCTCGAGCCCTTATGCATTAAAACAACACCGCTGGGGACAACGTCTACAGCACGGAGAAATTCGTGATACGGTGTGGGAAGTTTTAGAAGATCCGATTCACCATATTATGATGGGTGAAACAGCGGAAAATTTAGTTGAACAATATGAAATTACAAGAGAGGAACAAGATGAAGTTGCGCTTCGTAGTCATACATTAGCGCTGCAAGCGATTGAGTCTGGATACTTTGACGACCAAATTGTTCCTATTACAATAAAAGAACGTAGAAAAGAAGTTGTATTTGCAAAGGATGAACATCCACGTGCAGATATTACAGCTGAAAAATTAGCAGGATTAAAACCAGCTTTCCGTAAAGACGGATCAGTAACTGCAGGGAATTCATCTGGTCTTAATGACGGAAGTGCAGTTTTAGTATTAATGAGTGAGGAAAAAGCGAAAGAAAAAGGTTTACAACCGTTAGCTCGAATTGTTGGATATTCAGTAGCGGGAGTAGATCCGAAAATTATGGGTATTGGACCAGCACCAGCAATTCGCAAAGGATTAGAAAAAGTAGATTGGTCATTAGAAGATGCAGATTTACTTGAAATTAATGAAGCTTTCGCTGCACAATACCTAGCTGTAGAGAAAGAGTTAGGGTTAGACCGTGAGAAAGTGAATGTAAACGGTAGTGGTGTAGGACTTGGACATCCAATTGGTTGTACGGGAGCTCGTATTACGGTAAGTTTAATTCACGAATTAAAAAGACGTGGATTAGAGAAAGGTATTGCCTCTCTATGCGTTGGAGGCGGTATTGGAGTAGCTTTATTTATAGAAGCATTATAAAAAAGAGGCAGCGATTGCTGCCTCTTTTTTTATGACTCAAATAAGTGATGAAATAATCGATCGCGATTTTCAAAGAAAAGTTTCGTCGTTTGGTAATGCTCTGTTTCTTCTAATGTCGATTCGTGAATTCCTTCTTGAGTTAAAGAGTATATAGTAGATTCAGGATAAGCCATTAGAATGGGAGAATGGGTTGCGATAACAAATTGTGAACCTTGTTCAGCTAGCTCGTGCATGCGAATGAGCATTGAAAGTTGCCTCATCGGTGATAAAGCTGCCTCAGGCTCATCTAAAATATATAAACCTTGTCCTGAAAAGCGGTTCATAAATAATGAGAAGAATGATTCTCCATGGGATTGTTTGTGTAGTGAGATACCACCATAGGAATTAATAATTTTTTCCCCAAGTCCTTCTCGATCGTTATCCATTTCATCAATGTAAGAAGCAACATTATAAAATGATTCAGCACGTAGAAAAAAGCCGTCTTTTGGGGTATTAAAACTTTTTGAAATACGAAGGCATTCATGTAAAGATGAATGTGAATCGTACGTGTTAAAACGGAAGTTCTTCGTTCCACCTTCTGCATTAAAACCTAAAGCAACTGCAATAGCTTCGAGTAATGTTGATTTACCTGTTCCGTTTTCTCCAATAATGAATGTTACATTCGGGTGGAAAACGAGTGATTGTAATGTTCGAATGGCGGGTAAACAGTATGGATATGCGGAAAAGCTAGGGATATTTTCTTTTTGTAATGAGACGCTTTTTAAAAAGGGTGTTTCAATCAATATATAAACCTCAATTCATAAAGGATTTTGTTTCTAAAAAAGCAGCGAATACAAGTGTAAGACAGCTTGCTAATAAAGTGAAACTTTAATCAGTGGGGGTTTTGTTCATCTCCCACCTAACTTCTTTGTTCTAGCCAAATTTTGAGGTGGGAGTCTTACTGCCCGTTAATGCGGGATAAAGTTATATATTGAAGTGCACAAAAACCAAGGCCTTCCCAGCCGAAAGACATTCTCTTCCATATAAAAATGAAAAGAACACTTATAAAGCCAACGAGAGCAGGCATATATTTTATAATTTTTAAGTGCTTCCATAGAAAGAAGCCGATGTATGTACTTAAAAACAAGATAAACAGAACAAGAAAAAAGACTAGTGTTAACGACACAGGAACTCCTCCTTATTTTCTGAATATTTCATGTGGATTATAACATTTAAACTATCATATTCCAATGTGAAAATAAATATTGCATAGAGATTGTTCATATCGTTATGATAATATGTATTCTATTGGAAATATGAAAAGGAGTTAAATATGCCATTTACATTCGCGCATCCAGCAGCTGTTCTCCCTTTTGCTAAGAAACATTCTAGTTATATTTCAGTGACGGCTCTTATATTAGGTAGTATGGCACCTGATTTTGAATATTTTTTACATTTTAGGCCATACGGTATTATTGGCCATACATGGGCTGGTTTCTTATATTTGAATTTACCACTCGTTTTTTTATTAGCATATGCATATCATCGTATTTTAAAAGGACCGTTTATAACACATCTACCTAAGCCGTTTGCTACGTACTATAAATATATAGCTGATGAAAAGTGGGGGCTTTATACATGGAAAGATATTTTTGTATTTTGCTATTCTGCTTTATTCGGTATGGTGACGCATGTAGTTTGGGATGCTTTTACCCATAAGACAGGCTATTTTGTTATGAAATTACCGCTGTTACAGCAAGAAGTATATAGTATTCCAATTTATAAATTTTTACAGCATGGGAGTACTTGTTTTGGTCTACTATTACTAGTATATATACTATGGAAATATAGAAGAAGAATGGATAGAGATACTAGTTTAACTTCGGAAAAAAAGAAATATTGGGCTTCATCCATCGTTGTGGCAGCCACTATATTTATCGTTCACGCGTTATTAGACCCCTATTTTCATATTTTCCAAATAGGAGGTATAATAGTATCTGGACTGACAAGTTCGTTTTGTGGACTTCTCATTGTTTCTATAGTTTACAAAACAAGGGACTAATATAATTTTAATGAATGATAGTGTTAGGAGAAATTAAATGATGAAAGCATGGAAAAGTATTTTTGTTTTATGTAGTTTTCTTCTTATGTTAAGTGGTTGCTTCCATCAAGAAGAAAAGAAGGCAGAACCTAAAAAGAAAGAATCTATTCCTGAAACAAAAGAGTATGGTGGGCGTGAGCTTAAAAAAGTAGGGCAAAAGGTGAAAGAAAAAGGATGGGGGACTTTTGAATTAGAACAGATTCATTCTGTGAATCAGACATTTGAAGTAGCCCCAATGAAAATTCACGTACAAGACGTTAAAGTTATCTCATTATCACAAATGAGCAAAGATGCAAAAAATACATTGAAAGTGTATACTGCATTAACTCCTGAAGAAGTAAAGCGTAGATTGGGAGATAAAGTGAGTCAAGAAGATGCTGAATTATATGCATCGTTAAGTGGAACAGAGATTAGCGATACGATTCGGTATGTTGAAATTACATATAAGGTAGAAAATAGTGGGAATAAGAACATGCAATTTTTCTCTATGAATGATGTTATTATTAATGACAAACAGCATTTTAATGTAGCGACTCAAAACTTTTTATATGAAGAAGACACACTTGTAGGCACAAAGAGTGCATCAAGGGAAGATTATAAGCCTGGTGAGACACGAGAAGGAATTATCGGTTTAATACTCGATGATGGAAAAGAGAAGGTAAAGGATATTAAGTTTACAACAGATGATTTAGCAGCGGGAGATACTCATGAAGCTGTTAAAGAGCCACAAACTTTCAATATCTCATTTTCTAAGTAAGGTGTGTATTTAAACGAAAACAGTCAGCATAAAAAGTTATGCTGACTGTTTTTTTAGCTCTTTCACATATGAATCTACACTTTGAAAAGGAACTGTAATTTTAAAAGCATCTTTTTGCTCGTTAAATTGTTTTTCATTATAAGGACCAAATCGTTTATTATGCTTTACATCGATAATCCAATAATGTTCACTTTTTTTATTTGTAATTGCTGCGTCAGGATTATTTGGATCTGATTTTTCCTCAATTTGTTTTGTGATAATGTATTTATCGTCCCAAGCAATTTCTGTAATTTTTGCAGGGATGTATTGTGTAGCATATACAGCATCCTGCGATGGGAAAAGTTCAAATGCATCCCCAGAAGTATGGATGAGTTCGTATTCATCGTTAATTGTATAGGTTAAATGGTTTGTATTGCCTGTGCAACCTGCTAATAAGAGTGCGGCAAATAGGATTATCCATCTTTTCAATATGGGAACCTCCTTTACAATGCTGTTGTAACACATTGTACAAGAAAAGTAAGCGAAACGCCAGTTTACAATGTTTTTTAGAAGTGGTACGATGAAACGGGTAAAGAAGGATATGAAGGAGTCGACACAAAATGAAGTTAAAGATGCATCGTCCAGCGCTTGTAATGAATCGCATAGGTGCTTCCCTTATTGACATGTTTTTAATCTCGGTTACGTACGGTGCAGTAGTAGCTATTATTACCGGAAACTATAGTGCTATTTTCAATCGTTTTAATATAAGTTTAGGTGACTATAGATATGACCTTACACTTGTTTTCGTATTAATGGCTATAAATTTTATTGTGTTACCTTTTCTTTGGAACGGTTCTACACTTGGTAAAAAGGTAACAAGAACAAAAATAATCTCGTTAACAAGTGAAAAACTAACGTTACAAACATTAATAATACGATTTTTTGTATTACTATTACCAAGCATATTATTACTTGGAGTTCCATTAATATGCAATGTATATATGATGTTATTCCGCAAAGATAATTGTGGCTTCCATGATTTAATTGCAAAGACGAAAGTGATGAGTCTTGTATAAGTAATATTTAGATTATACGTGTTACTAATGAAATAAGACTTTTTATTGTTTGTATATAAAAAGTCTTATTTTTAATTTCGTGAAAAATGTCATCATTCTCTTGTTTTTTTGAAAAATTCGATAAATGGAATTGATATAGGGCGGATATCTCCTATATAGTACCCTCCATATTATTGATGGATGTTTAAAGAAGCGGTAGCTAATTCAAACATCCTATTTTCGTTTTAAATAGATTGAAAATTAAGAGAATGATATAATGGATATAAATAATATCGTTATATAACAAAGGGGGATTTAGAATGACGGGAGGTAGCTTAATTTTTTGGGGAATTCTTATTTTTATCGGTTTAACCTTTGATCAATATAATAATAGTAAGAAAAAAGAAGGAGTAAAAAAGTAATCGGTTACAATTTGTAACGTTAACTTTTCCTGCTTGCAGACTAATCTAATAAAGGAGTATACTGAATGACGGTAAGACTTATAGAAGGGGTAATGAAAATGAAGCTTGCAGGAAAAGTTGCCATTGTAACTGGCGGTGGCATCGGTATTGGACGTAGTACAGCTCTTTTGTTGGCTCAGCAAGGCGCAAAAGTAATTGTGACGGACATTGATCAAGAAAGTGGACAAGCAACAGTGGAGGAAATTACGGATCTAGGCGGAGAGGCACTTTTTGTATCCTATGATATGGGAAAGCAAGGAGAGTGGCAACGCGTTATCAGTTTTGCGATGGAAGCATACAGTCGTATTGATATGCTTTTTCAAAATGCTGGTTTATATAAAATAGATTCTATATTTTCTCACCAACAAGAGAACGATTCCAATGCACTTTGTATTAATGACGTTTGGATAGAGATAAAACAATTAACGTCATCTTTTATGAAACAGCAAGAAGAAGTGGTGCTCAGTGACTTACCGATTTTCGGTATTATTAGCACGAAAGGACAATCATTTCATACAATAGAAGCCCTAGTATAATAATGAAAAACCGCCCTCAATATATATGTGGACGGTTTTTTTGTGCTTGTTTTAATTCATCCTAATTTCTTATTGTATAAGTAGTAACTATACAGAATACAAGGGATTTCGAACTCGCTTTTTTCTTTTTTTAATTTAGTATGGGGCAGGAAGAGGGTTTGACCGTTATTATGCATGGCTGGATGCTCTCTGCTACTAAAAAAAGAAGGTTTTGTATTTTGCATTCATATTTAGCGAATGCGTTGTTCAGTTTGGCTATCAAAGAAATGTACTTTATTAATATCAAATGCAAGGTTAATTTGGTCACCATGCGCAAAAGTATGTCTTGCATCAACTCGTGCTGCAAAATCTTGATTTCCAAGTTTCATATATAAAATAGATTCAGCACCTAACAATTCTGCAACTTCGATTTTTGTTGTGAAAGTAGTAGATTGTGAAGCTTCTAAAAATAATAGTTCATCATGAATATCTTCAGGACGAATACCTAAAACGATTTCTTTATTTACATAGCCTTGTTCACGTAATAATTTCATTTTTCCTTCAGATACTTTAATCTTTATTGCATTGTCTATAACGAAATCAGTTTCAGTTAATTTACCACGGAAGAAATTCATTGCTGGTGAGCCGATAAATCCACCAACGAAAATGTTTTCGGGTGTTTCATATACTTCTTTTGGAGTTCCAATTTGTTGAATCTTTCCGTCTTTCATAACAACAAGACGTGAAGCCATTGTCATTGCCTCTGTTTGATCATGTGTTACATAAATTGTTGTCGTTCCAAGGCGGTGGTGTAATTTAGAGATTTCTGAGCGCATTGCAACACGTAGTTTTGCATCTAAGTTTGATAATGGTTCATCCATTAAGAAAACTTTTGCGTCTCGAACGATGGCTCTACCTAATGCAACACGTTGGCGTTGTCCACCTGATAATGCTTTCGGTTTTCGATTTAAATATTCTTCAAGCCCTAAAATTCGAGCTGCATCTTGCACACGGCGATCGATTTCATCTTTTGGTATTTTACGAAGTTTTAATCCAAATGCCATATTATCGTACACACTCATATGAGGATAAAGAGCGTAGTTTTGGAAGACCATTGCGATATCTCGATCTTTTGGAGGAACATCGTTCATTGGCTTACCATCAATTGAAAATTCTCCTTTTGAAATATCTTCAAGTCCAGCTACCATTCGTAATGTTGTAGATTTTCCGCAGCCAGAAGGACCAACGAATACGATAAATTCTTTATCTTGAATGTGTAAATTAAAATCTGTTACGGCTGTTACGTTATTATCATATATTTTATAAATGTTTTCTAATTTTAGTTCTGCCATGATATTTCCCCCTAGAAAAATTATGCAAACGTTTTCTTTGAGTTCATTATAAACGAATAGATTCAAAAAAGAAATAAAAAACACTATAAAAATAAAACGTTTTCATTTTTACTATGGATATATAGTAAGTTCCGTATGTTTTCTTAGAAAAAGAAGAATAAATATTGTAAGCGCTATTTTAAATTAGGATAGAATCTGTTATCATTCATTAATGAAAACGTTTGCGCCTTAAAAAAGAAGAATTAATTATAGATGAAATGGGGTAGCATAATGGAAAAACAATGGTGGAAAGAAAGTGTAGTATATCAAATTTATCCTCGTAGCTTTATGGATAGTAACGGTGATGGTATAGGTGATCTTCGTGGTATTATTTCAAAGCTAGATTATTTAAAAGAATTAGGTATTGATGTAATTTGGTTATCGCCAGTCTATGAATCTCCAAATGATGATAATGGTTACGATATAAGTGATTATTGTAAAATTATGAGTAAGTTCGGAACAATGGAAGATTGGGATAAACTATTACATGAAATGCATGAACGTAATATGAAACTTATGATGGACTTAGTTGTTAATCATACTTCCGATGAACATAATTGGTTTATTGAATCACGTAAATCGCAAGATAATAAATATAGAGACTATTATATATGGCGTCCTGGAAAAGAAGGAAAAGAGCCGAATAACTGGGGAGCCGCTTTTAGTGGATCTGCATGGCAGTATGATGAAATGACAGATGAATATTATTTACATCTATTTTCTAAAAAACAGCCAGATTTAAACTGGGATAATGAAAAGGTAAGACAAGATGTTTATGGAATGATGAAGTTTTGGTTAGAAAAAGGAATTGATGGGTTCCGTATGGATGTTATTAATTTTATTTCTAAAGAAGAAGGCTTACCAGCTGTTGAAACGGATGAAGAGGGATACGTTTCAGGTCATAAACATTTTATGAACGGCCCAAACATTCATAAATATCTGCATGAAATGAATGAAGAAGTATTATCTCATTATGACGTTATGACGGTTGGTGAAATGCCAGGTGTAACGACAGAAGAGGCTAAATTGTATACAGGAGAAGCTAGAAAAGAATTACAAATGGTATTCCAATTTGAACATATGGATTTAGATTCAGGAGAAGGTGGAAAATGGGATGTAAAACCATGCTCACTCCTTACTTTGAAACAAAATTTAACAAAATGGCAAAAGGCATTAGAACAAACAGGATGGAATAGTCTTTATTGGAATAACCATGATCAGCCTCGTGTTGTATCTCGTTTTGGTAATGATGGAACCTATCATACTGAATCAGCGAAAATGTTAGCGACAGTACTTCATATGATGAAGGGAACACCGTATATTTATCAAGGAGAAGAAATCGGAATGACTAATGTTCGATTTGAATCAATTGATGAATATCGAGATATTGAAACACTAAATATGTATAAAGAAAAAGTTATAGACCGTGGCGAAGATAAAGATAAAGTGATGCAATCTATTTATATAAAGGGTCGAGATAATGCTAGAACGCCGATGCAGTGGGATGATAAAGAGCATGCTGGATTCACAACGGGCGAGCCTTGGATTGCGGTAAATCCTAACTACAAAGAGATTAACGTGAAACAAGCAATCCAAGACGAGGAATCAATTTTTTATTACTATAAAAAATTGATTGAGTTACGCAAAAACAATGAAATAGTTGTGTATGGATCATATGATTTAATATTAGAAAATAACCCTTCTATTTTTGCTTATGTAAGAACATATGGAGAAGAAAAGCTTCTTGTGATTGCAAACTTCACTGCAGATGAATGTGTATTTGAATTGCCTGAAGATATTGTTTATAGCAAATCAGAGTTATTAATACACAATTATGACGTGGCAAATGGATCGATAGAAAACATGACACTACGTCCATATGAAGCGATGGTATATAAAGTGAAACTTTAATCTGTGGTGCATTTTCACTGATTATTAGCCCTCACCAATCGGGCTTTTACGGGCAGTCGATCTCCCGCTTACCCTCTTTGCTTTTGCGGACTTTTAAAGTGGGAGTCTTGCTGCCCGTTAAAGCGGGCTAAATTGAAATAAGAAAAAACCTTATGCCTAGGCGGCATAAGGTTTTTTCTATTACCACTTTAATATCGAGAATCCATATGGAGGGAGTGTAACTTGTAATACACTTGCTTCCGCGGAAAATTCTTCATTTGTATATATATTGATTATTTTCTTCCCCGTAATATGAAGCGGGAGTGGAGCTGTAACTTCATTGTTTGTGGGATTTAAAACAAAAAAGATAGTTTCATCTTCATATGTTTTTGTATAAGAAATATAATTATGTTCATCATTTGCTTCAATAAATTGAAAAGTACCATGTCCTCCAAATGCTTTAAATTGTTTCCGTAATGAAATTAATGTTTGTATATGTGTGAATAACAGAGTGTCTTGTTCTTTTTCGTCCCATACCATACATTTACGACAACCAGGGTCCATGTCACCATCCATGCCGATTTCATCACCGTAATAAATACAAGGAGAACCAATGAAAGAAAGGTGGAATACATAGAGTAACTTTAACTTATTTTTATCCCCGTTACATGTCGCTAAAATTCTTGGTGTGTCATGACTGTCTAATAAATGAAATGCCGCTTCATTTACATTCATAGAGTAGGAATGTAAAGAATCTGTAATTTGTTTCATGAATTCACTTGCTTTAATGGAATCGTTAGCAAAGTAAGAAAGTAGAGCATTTGTAACAGGATAGCTCATTACAGCATCAAATTGGTCACCTTGTAGCCATGGGAGTGCATCGTGCCAAATTTCGCCTAAAATATATACTTCAGGATTTAATGCTTTTATTTCACTTCGGAATTCTCTCCAAAAACTGTGATCAACTTCATTTGCTACATCAAGGCGCCAACCATCTATATGGAATTCCCTTACCCAATAACGACCTACTTCAAGTAAATATTCTTTTACATCTGGATGTGCCGTATTTAATTTAGGCATATATGGTGTAAACGCGAAAGTATCGTAATTAGGAAGTGGCTCAGTAATAATCGGAAATTCATGAATATGGAACCACTCTTTATAAGCTGACTGCTCGCCATTTTCTAGTACGTTTTGAAATTTATCAAAGAAGTATCCGCTATGATTAAAAACAGCGTCGAGCATTACTTTTATACCATGTTCATGACACGCCTGAACGAGTTCTTTGAAAGTTTCTTTCGTCCCGAATTGTGGATCAATTTCCATGTAATCGATTGTGTCATATTTATGATTCGAATGAGCTTTGAAAATAGGAGTGAAATATATTCCGGAAATTCCAAGTTTAACAAGGTAATCAAGGTTTTGAATAATACCAGCAAAATCTCCGCCGAAAAAATTAGTTGGAGTTGGTTCAGTACTTCCCCAAGGAAGGGTGTTTTCTGGATTCAGTGTGCGATCCCCATTAGCGAATCGTTCTGGGAAAATTTGATACCAAACTGTGTCTTTAACCCAGGACGGTGCTTTGAATACATCGTTTGCATGAATAAATGGAAAACAGAAAAAGTTACCAACATCATCATTTGGAATGTTAGAAAAAAATCCTCGTTCTGTATAAATAAGAGTTTCTGCATCATTTATTAATTCAAATCCATAACGTAAGCGTTTAAATTGTGGTTCGATGGAAATTGACCAATAATCAAATAACTCAGTAGAACCAGTTTTTTTCATCGGTGTACTCTCTGTAATCCATTTCCCATCTTGCCATTCATAAGGATCACCGTAGATGAGAGCGGCGGTGTGAATATCGTCTCTTCTTGTACGCATCCGGATGTGAATCGTTTTTTCGTCGTAAGCGTATGCATAATTATCTTTTGGCCTATGATAGATCGCTTCTTTAAGCATATAGAAAATCCCCCTTTAATATCTCTATACATATAGTTCCCGTAAACGAAATAATAAAGATTATGTTGCAAACGATTGCCTTCCACATAACTTTAATATTGCTTATAAGAGTAGTATTCATTTTATGTAAAGTCAATGAATAAAGAGTATGATAAGATTATTTTGAAAATTAATATTTGCAAAATGAATAAATGGATGTATAATGATAGACAAATAGTGCAAACGTTTTCATAGATTTAAATATTGTTTGCGCTTCTATTAAACTGTTAAATGCAAACGTTTTCAATTAAAGAGGTACATAGACAATTTAGGGAGGTTTTTGGGATGAAGAAAGCATTATCACTATTAACGATTTCAGCATTGTCAATCGGTATGTTATCTGCATGTGGACCGAAAGATTCAGGGAAAAAAGAAGCAAGTAAAGAGAAGAAAGATTATGATCTTCTCGTTTGGGAAGATGAGAAAAAAGGTGTTGGTCTAGAGCCGGCAGTGAAAAGTTTTGAAAAGAAATATAATGTGAAAGTAAAAGTTGTAGAGGTTCAGATGACGAAACAAATAGAAAAACTTCGTCTCGACGGTCCAGCTGGTACAGGACCAGATGTTGTAACATTACCGCATGATCATATTGGTAATGCGGTAACAGAAGGGCTACTTTCAGAGGTGAAAGTGGATGATACGGTAAAAAATAAATTTACAGATTTATCAATAAAGGCACAAACATACGACGGAAAACTATACGGTTTACCAAAAGCAATTGAAACACCAATCTTTATTTATAATAAAAAATTAATGCCAAAAGCACCAGAAACGATGGATGAGCTGTATAATTTCTCAAAAGACTTTACGAAAGATGACAAGTACGGATTTTTAACATTAGGAGATAACTTCTATTTTGCTAACGCATTTATGGCGGGTATGGGCGGTTATGTATTTGGTGAAAAAGATGGAAAACTGACTCCGACAGATATTGGATTAAATAATAGTGGTGCAGTACAAGGTGCTGAATATATTCAAAAATGGTATAAAGAAAAATTATTACCAAAAGGAATTATTGGTGAATCTGGCGGTTCAGCTGCAGATGGATTATTTAATGAAGGAAAAGCAGCATCTATTTTGAATGGTCCATGGGCATTCCAAGCGATGGAAAAGGCTGGAATTGATTATGGTGTTGCTCCAATGCCGAAATTACCAAATGGTCAACCGATGAAAACATTTGTTGGGGTAAAAGGATGGCATGTAACAAGCTTCTCTAAACAAAATGATTTAGCTACAAAATTCACTGAGTGGGTAACAAATGAAGAAAACGCAAAAATTCGATTTGAGAAGACAAAAGAAATTCCTCCAGTAAAATCAGTAATGGAAGATCCAATTATTAAAGATAATGAGGCTGCAAAAGCAGTTGCGACTCAATCAGAAAATGGAATCCCAATGCCGAATATTCCAGAAATGCAAGAAGTTTGGAAACCAGCTGGAGAGGCGCTTCAATTAGTTGTATCAAATAAACAAGAGCCAAAAGCAGCACTTGATAATGCAGTGAAACAAATTAAAGGTAATATTGAGGCAAACCACAGCAATAAAAAATAAGGTGAAATTCGTGCCTCTAAATATGAGAGGCACGAATTCTCTCCCTTCCAAGTAGGAAGAAAAAAGGGGGAAGGAACATGCAAACATCTATAGAACCAACGAAAGATGTGAACGGTTCAAAGCATAGGAAAATGGCGACCATGTTATCAATCATTCCAGGCATTGGTCAACTATATAATAAACAATACGTAAAAGGTCTTATTTTTCTAGTATTAACAGGCTCATTTATTGTAGCATTTGCTGATTTGTTAAATATAGGATTATGGGGAATTGTAACGCTCGGTACAGAAGTTCCACGTGACCATTCTGTCTTTCTATTAGTAGAAGGGATTTTGGCACTTATTGTTGTCGTGTTTGGACTAGGGGTATATGCATTTAACTTATATGATGCATACCAAAATGGGAAAAAACGCGATATAGGGACACCATTAAACTCAGTAAAAGAGCAATATCGCAATTTATTAGATCAAGGTTTTCCGTATTTAATGGTTTCACCAGGGTTTCTATTACTTATCTTTGTTGTCGTATTTCCAATCATTTTTGTTATCTTAATTGGATTTACAAACTATGACTTATATCACTCTCCTCCAGCTAAATTAGTAGATTGGGTGGGCTTTAAAAACTTTATTGATATTTTCACATTACCAATGTGGAGAGATACATTTTTAAGTGTATTCTCTTGGACTGTCATTTGGACATTCGTTGCAACGACATTACAAGTTGCACTGGGTATTTTTTTAGCGATTATCGTAAACCAGCCTGGGATTAAAGGGAAGGCTGTTATTAGAACAATCTTCATTTTACCGTGGGCTGTTCCAGCATTCGTATCTATTCTTGTATTTGCTGGTATGTTTAATGAAACGTTCGGAGCGATTAACAATCAAGTATTAGCTTTATTCGGGATTGAAAAGGTTGCTTGGATGACTGATCCATTTTGGTCGAAAATCGCTTTAATTATGATTCAAACGTGGCTTGGCTTCCCGTTTGTTTTTGCAATGACAACAGGTATATTGCAATCGATTCCAGGAGAACTGTATGAAGCAGCTACAGTAGATGGTGCAACAGCTTGGCAACAGTTCCGCAAAATTACATTGCCGCTCGTTCTATATGCAACAGCTCCAATTTTAATTACACAATATACGTTTAACTTTAATAATTTTAGTATTATTTATCTATTTAATAACGGGGGACCTGCTGTGTCTGGACAAAATGCAGGTGGAACAGATATTTTAATTTCATGGATCTATAAGTTAACGATGACTTCGGCTCAGTACGGAAAAGCAGCAGCTCTTACAATGATTTTATCGTTAATCGTTATTACAGTTGCGTTATGGCAATTTAAGAGAACAAAATCATTCCAAGAAGAGGATATGATGTAAATGAATATTAAACGACAAAAGATGTTACGTCTTTCATTAAGTTATTTAGTTATCTTCATAATGTGTGCGATTATTTTCTATCCATTACTATGGATAATTGGCTCATCGTTTAATCCAGGAGATAGTTTGTCTGGTTCTAGCATTATTCCGAAAAATGCCACGTTAGATCATTATCGCAAGCTACTTGATCTCGATTCAAGTAATTACTTACTTTGGTATAAAAATACTTTAAAAGTTAGCGTAATGACGATGATTTTTTCTGTGTTAGCCATTAGCTTTACTGCTTATGCATTTTCGAGATATCGTTTTGTTGGAAGAAAGAATGGTTTATTAACATTTTTAATTCTCCAAATGATCCCGAATTTTGCAGCGTTAATCGCGCTATATATATTAGCGCAGTTAACAGGATTAATTGATACACATCTTGCATTAATTTTAATTTATGTGGGCGGAGCAATTCCGATGAATACATGGCTTATGAAAGGGTATTTTGATACGATTCCGAAAGAGTTGGATGAATCAGCTCGAATGGATGGAGCGGGGCATTTCCGTATTTTTTGGCAAATTATTATGCCACTTGCAAAACCAATCGTAGCGGTTGTAGCGTTATTTACTTTCATCGGTCCATTTACAGACTTTATTTTAGCAAGTATTATTTTACGCACACCGGAAAATTATACTTTAGCAGTTGGGTTATATGAAATGGTAGCGAAAAAATTTGGTAATGAATTTACGACGTTTGCAGCGGGTTCAGTATTAATTGCAATACCGATTTCGATTTTATTCCTATCACTACAAAAATATTTTGTTTCCGGTTTAACAGCTGGAGGTACAAAAGGATGAAAAATGGGACATTACGTCCCATTTTTCTTTTCATCTCTCTATAAAAAAATTTATAGAGAGATGAAAAGAGATTTGACATCGCATATGAAAAGAAGTGAAATAAATAGTATATTATAGTATAGGAAAAAAGAGCTATATCCCTTACAATACATGGAGAGGGAGAATATGATAAGTTTTGCAAGATAGAATAAATAAATGAAAGTTTATGACTTCTCCTATTACTTGCACCGATTGCAAGATAATAATATATGAAATATGGCAGAGAAGTGAGAGGGGGGATTTTTATGACAGTTACAATTAAAGATGTGGCGAAGAAGGCGAACGTAGCACCATCAACAGTTTCCCGTGTAATTGCTGATAATCCAAGTATAAGTGAAAAGACAAAGCGCCGTGTTCGAAAAGTAATGAGTGAATTAGGATATCATCCAAATTTAAATGCAAGAAACCTTGCGAACCAAACGACGAAGACACTTGGTCTTGTTATGCCGAGTTCTGCAAGTAAAGCTTTTCAAAATCCGTTTTTCCCAGAAGTTATAAGAGGAATTAGTTCATTTGCACATGTGGAAGGGTATGCGCTTTATATGTCGACTGGTGAAACGGAAGATGAAATTTTTAATGGTGTTGTAAAAATGGTACAAGGGCGTCAAATTGGTGGTATTATTCTTTTATATTCAAGAGAGAACGATCGGATTATTCAATACTTGCATGACCAAAACTTCCCGTTTGTTTTAATTGGAAAACCATATGATCGAAAAGATGAAATTACATATGTAGATAATGACAATTATACAGCTGCAAGAGAAGTGGCAGAATATTTAATTTCACTAGGCCATAAACAAATCGCGTTCATTGGTGGTGGATCAGATTTACTTGTAACGAGAGATCGTTTAGGAGGTATGAGTGATGCTTTAAAATTAGCAGACATCGTATTACCGAAAGAGTACATTTTACATTTTGATTTTTCAAGGGAAAGTGGTCAACAAGCCGTTGAGGAGTTAATGGGACTGAAGCAACCACCGACGGCAATTATGGCAACGGATGATTTAATTGGACTGGGTGTGTTAAGTGCGCTTTCTAAAAAAGGATTCGTTGTACCGAAGGATGTTTCGATTGTAAGCTTTAATAATGCTTTATTATCAGAAATTGCGAGTCCACCGCTTTCGACAGTTGATGTGAATATATATCAGTTAGGATATGAAGCAGCAAAAGCTTTAGTTGATAAGGTGGAGCATTCTGAGTCTACTGCAAAATGTATTATCATTCCACATAAATTATTGAAGCGTCAAACTTGTGATCAGTATGCAACAAAAAGCTAAGAGTTTAACTCTTAGCTTTTTGTTGTAGAAAGGCTTCTAAACGGTCACAGCCTTCTTTTAAAGTTTCGATACTATAAGCATAGGAAAGACGAAGATAACCTTCACCATATTCAGAAAATGCGGTTCCAGGAACAACGGCTAGCCCAGCTTCTTTTACAAGATCAAGTGCAAAATCAAATGATGAAGATGTTAAATGTCCAACATATGGGAATAAATAAAATGCACCTGTTGGCTTCTCAACCGTTAAACCCATTTGAATGAGTCTATTATACACGTAATCACGGCGTTTTTTGTATTGATAGCGCATCATCTTCGGTGCATCTTTAGCAGCTGTTAAAGCTTCGATTGCAGCATATTGAGCAATTGAAGTAGCGCATGTAACATTGTATTGATGAACTTTTAAAATGTGTTTTGCTAAATAACTTGGGGCAAATAAAAGTCCGATACGCCAGCCAGTCATAGAATGTGATTTTGATAAGCCGTTAATGACAATAGTTTTATCACGCATTTCTGGGAAATGAGCGATAGATGTGTGTTTGTCTTCATATACAAGTTCGCTATAAATTTCATCGGAAAGAACGAAAATATTCTTATCTTTTAAGATAGATACAATATCTTCTAATTCTTCTTTTGATAAGGTAACACCAGTTGGATTAGAAGGATACGGTAAAACGACGCATCTTGTTCGTTCTGTAATTGCATTTTGCAGAGCTTCAGCTGTTAAACGAAATCCAGTTTCACGAACATCTATAAAAATAGGAGTTGCACCGCATAGTCGAATAATCGGCTCGTAACCAGGATAAATAGGAGCAGGTAAAATTACTTCCGTTCCTGGTTCTAAAATAGTTCGGAATGCAACATCAATCGCTTCACTAGCGCCGATTGTAACAATGGTTTCGTTTTCAGGTGAATAGTGTAAATCGTAATTATTTTTTACAAAGTTACAAGCCGCCTCGCGTAATTCTAATAAACCAGCGTTGTGTGTATAGCTTGTATAATTTTCTGTAATGGCCCGTTTAGCAGCTTCTTTTACTAAAGAAGGTGTAGGGAAGTCGGGTTGCCCAATTGTTAAAGAGATGAGATTATCATAGTTTTGAATCATGTTAGAGAACTGACGGATTCCAGAAATTTGGATGTCCTTCACTCTAGGGTTAATGAATTGTTCCATTGTATCTCCCTTTCTTCCGTTTGAAAATTAAGTTCATTTTATCATATTTTTCATTATTACGCAGGGAAATCCTACTGATATAAGTTTCACTTTATTTAAGAAGAAAGGTGGTATGTAGTGCATAAAAAAAGCCGCTGAAAGCGACTTTTTAATAACCGTATTCCCAATCTATTTCATCTTCGTTCCAAAGTACGGAAGATACTTTGCCAAGATGGACAACTGATTCATTTACAGCACATGTACAGTCTTCGTCCCCTGCTGTATGTTGCAATTCTTCGTATACTGATTTTTCAACGTTTTCTAGCACAACCAAATTTTCTTCTTTTAAAACAAGCGTAGTACCCGCCATATTTATCTTCCTCCTACTAAAGTAATGATCACTTATTTGTAAACATAGATAGTATGGATTATATGCTATATTTTGCGATAGTTGTCCGTCTAGTGAAGTGTTTTTTATTTTTCTTGTAATCCGTATTCATTGTATACTGCACGAAGGAAATTTGGTACAGGGTTTACAATCATTTCGGAAATTTGTAACATTTATTATTAGTTGTTAACAAATAATTAACAAAAGTGTTAAGAAAAATCAAAATTTTAAAACGAATAGACTTATAAAATGATATAATCATATCAAAATACATATAGGGGATGAGAGGCTATGGAGCTGATTCGTGATTTAATGATCCAAATTGCCATCATTATTTTACCACTATTTTTATATGAAGCGATTCGTTTAAATCGTTATCAAGAAATGCTTCCGAAGCCTAATCGCTACTTTATTATGTTTTTATCTAGCGTTACACTCGTTCTCTCCATGACATACTCTATTTGTTTTGGTACCGTTTGCGGATACAATTTTCATCCAATCCCAATTGTTAGTGGTTTTTTATATGGTGGGATTGTTGGGCTCATCCCTGCCATTATTTTTGTTGCATATGAATGGATTTTTAAGGGTCTCAGTTGGTTACCTATCGTAGAAGTTATATTTCTTTCGATAATTCCATTGTTTTTGTCAAAGAAATGGTCTCTTTTTTCAAGAGATAAGAAGCTAATATTAGCTTTTATGATTGCATCATTTTATGTTCTTGTTTCATTAGTATTCGGGATGTTGAATGTCCTTTTAGAAACAGGTTTTACACCGTACATATCTAATCTATATAGTGGGTATATATTTGCATCACTTATTATGGTTATGACAATGGTATTTCAAGTGTATTTGACTGAGTATTTAAATGAAAATGCATTATTGCGTACAGAAATGCAAAAATCAGAAAAACTTAATATTGTAAGTGAGTTAGCTGCAAGTGTTGCACATGAAGTTCGAAACCCTCTCACTGTTGTACGAGGGTTTATTCAATTGCTAGAGAGTACGGAAGACGTAAAAAACAAAGATTATATGCGTCTCGTATTAGCTGAACTGGATCGTGCTGAACAGATTATTTCAGATTATTTAAATTTAGCAAGGCCTCAAATTGAAAAAAAAGAACATATTTGTTTATCAGCACAATTAATTGAAATGACAACTCTTATGTCATCATTTGCAGCGATGCAGGGCGTTTATTTGCAAGTTGAGATTTCTGAGAGCCTTTATACTATCGGCGATAAGACGAAATTGAAGCAAGCTATTATGAATGTTGTTAAAAACGGTATTGAAGCAATTCAAGGAAACAAAGGGTATTTAAAAGTAACAGCTATTCAAAAAGATGAAATGATAATAATAAGAGTTAAAGATAGTGGTGTTGGAATGACAAAAGAACAGTTAGTAAGGCTTGGACAACCGTATTATTCTTTAAAAGAAAAAGGAACAGGATTAGGTCTTATGGTAACATTTAGTATTTTACAAGCGCATAATGGTACATTGGAATATAAAAGTGAAAGCGGAAAAGGAACTGAAGCTATTATTATATTGCCAGCTGTACGATATAAGGAATAAAAGTTACCGGTAGAAGGTAACTTTTTATTTTATCGTGAATTAGAAAAATATACAAAATTTCATTCATTTATTTTTTCTTGTTTTGTTCGAACGAATAAACTTTTAAATGATTGAAAGAAGCTTTGCTCTTTTGAGGCGGCGACTAATCTTTTTGTTTCTTGAATTTCGCGAATAACTTGCATAAGTTGTGCATCACGGTTGCTGTCTTTATTGTAAATTTGATTGAAAAGTTTATTCATTTTTTCTTCTTGTTTGGATTCTCGCTTATACATATGATTCATTAATAAGTCCATCTTTTCTTTTTGGAGTGCATCTGTTTCGGCGGCATGAACAACTAGCTCTTGTAACATTTTTTCCTGAGAGCCTTCTTTTACATAAACTTGTTGCATTAGTTCATCTAATTTCTCGTCTTTTAAACGATTTTGTGTAATGAGAGTAGAGTTTTGATGAATAATTGCTTCATTTAATTGAGCAAGCATTTCAAGTTTTAACATGAACTCCTCAAAGTTACGCCCATCTTCTTTTGGTTGTATCTCTTGTTTATCTTGAATAACAGGTACAGGTGGGGCCTCTTTTTCTTTTAAAATAATAGGTATTGTTTCTGAAATATCTTCTTGTAATGTAGCAGCTCTTTCATGTATAGATTTCAATAGTTTTAAATCATCCAATTTATAAATACGAGCATCAGCTGTTTTTGAAATGATATAACCGTGTTCCTCTAAGAGTTGGCTATATTTTCGGACTATATGTTTTGGGATACCTGTTTTATTTGTAACATCTTTCGTTTTATAAATAGCTTCCATGATAGTTCCTCCCCAAAAAGTATCGTATATATCATTTCAACCTTTTATGAGGACTTCCTTTGAAAAAGAATGTCGGAGGGTTATTAGTTTTCTACAGCATTAGTGAAAAGATGAGGAAAAATGAATGTTTTTGGCGGAATGGAGAGGAAGAGCTAAAATAATGTCTGAAAACATAC
The DNA here is from genome assembly GCF_022664195.1 of Bacillus cereus group sp. BfR-BA-01316. Taxonomy (NCBI): domain Bacteria; kingdom Bacillati; phylum Bacillota; class Bacilli; order Caryophanales; family Bacillaceae; genus Bacillus; species Bacillus cereus group sp. BfR-BA-01316. Next base: position 118,672 of record NZ_JAKUGX010000007.1, on the reverse strand, counting down.
ATAGAAGAAGTTTGTTATAATAACTGAGGAAAAGAAATTGGTAGGAACACGGAGGTACACATGAAGCAATTTAAAGGTATTATCATTTCAATTATTGCAATTCTTTCTCTTTTGGTAGCGGTATATGAAGTACTTGTGCCAGAGGAGACAAGTACTAAAAAAACAACTACGTATGATCAAATTCTAGAGTTCCCGAAAGAACGATATCCAGAGACCGGGAAACATATAACGAATGCTATAAAAGAAGGGCATTCAGAAATGTGTACAATTGATCGTAATGGTGCAGCGGATAGAAGGAAATTATCGTTAGCGCCATATCCGACGAAGAAAGGTTATGATCGTGATGAATGGCCGATGGCGATGTGTAAGGAAGGCGGAAAAGGAGCTCATATTGAATATATAAGTCCAGCGGATAACCGCGGTGCAGGTTCTTGGGTAGGGAATAAGCTAGACAAATATCCAGATGGTACGCGTGTGAAATTTGAAGTGAAATAGTAATTGGCATACATTTCATAGTGGAGGAGAGGGATAGTTATGGAATTAACAATTTCATATTCGCAATTAATGATAATGAACTATGATGGTCAGCAGCCTTATGTAGATTGGACTCCTGAAGATTTTGAAAGAGGCTATGCTGAGGTGGATGGAGCTATTATTTTTGAGGCAATCTCTGACTATACTTGTGAAGTGGAAGTTACTTGTGGAAATCATATTGAGAAAGAAGAAGTGGTTAGAACGATATCAGTTCCTTTCACAGTGAAGAATGAAGAAGTATATATAACAAGTATTCTTTCTAATAAATTTCATATTCCTATTCCGAACGGGGAATATATGATAGTCTTGCAGACAACTCCTCTTGAAGAGCCAACAGACGATGAATTGTATAAAGTACAATACGACTTCTATTTTGAGAGTGTAGAATAAAAAAACGTGTTATCCTTTTTGAAGGATAACACGTTTTTTATTATGAGTTTGTTTTTAGGAGAGAACGAGCGTCTTTTGCTGCCTGAACCATGTGCTCTAAAGCAGGTATAACTTCCTCAGTTCTTCGTGTTTTTAAACCACAGTCTGGATTAATCCAGAAATATTTAGGATCACATACTTGTAAAGATTGTTCTACGATTGTGAACATTTCATCTTTACTTGGGACACGTGGGCTATGAATATCATATACACCTAGACCAATTCCCTTTTCATATGTTGTATGTTTTAATGTATTAATAAATTCTCCATGACTTCTTGATGTTTCGATAGAAATAACATCTGCGTCTAACGCTCGAATTGCATCTACAATGTCTTCGAAGTTACTGTAACACATATGAGTATGAATTTGTGTTTCATTTTCTACAGAAGATGTTGCTAAAAGGAATGATTGAACTGCCCATGTAATGTATGCATCCCAATCTTTTTCTTTTAACGGCATTCCTTCACGAAGTGCAGGCTCATCGACTTGGATTACTCTAATTCCGGAAGATTCAAGTAATTCAATTTCATGACGAAGTGCTAATGCAATTTGATATGAAACTTCTTTTCTTGAAATATCATTTCGAACGAATGACCAATTTAAAATAGTGACAGGTCCAGTGAGCATACCTTTTACTACTTTCTCTGTTAAGCTTTGTGCATATACAGTTTCTTTAATAGTCATTCCACTTATAAAGGCAACATCACCATAAATAACAGGTGGTTTTACGCAGCGAGAACCGTATGATTGTACCCATCCGTTTTTAGTAAATGAGAAACCAGCAAGTCTTTCTCCAAAATATTCCACCATGTCAGTTCTTTCGAATTCACCATGTACTAGTACATCAAGACCAATATCTTCTTGGTAACGAATCCACTTTGCAGTTTCTTTTTCAATGAATTGATTATATTGTTCATTTGTAATATCGCCGTTACGCCACTGTTTACGTGTTTGACGAACTTCAGATGTTTGCGGGAAGCTACCGATAGTTGTTGTTGGTAACAACGGTAATTGTAAAGCTACTTGCTGTAGTTCATATCGTTTTTCAAATGGAAGAGGACGTGAAAAATCATCTTCTTTAAGTGATGTACGTGCCCCTTTTACATCTTCACGATTACGTGCAGCTGATGAGCGGATTGCATGATGTGCATTACGATATGTTGTCAAATCGCTACTGATGCTTTCTACACCTTTAGTAAGAGCAGAATGGATAAGGACTAGTTCTTCTAATTTTTGATTAGCAAATGCAAGTGCATCAAATAATTCAGTTGCTAAGTGCGTTTCTTCCGTTTTATCAATTGGAGTATGCAATAAGCTACAAGAAGGTTGAACAATTAAACCTTTTGCTGTGATTTGATTTTGTAATGTTGTAAATAAAGAAAGTACATCATCAAGATCAGCTCTCCAAATGTTACGGCCATCTATACAACCGATAGCTAAAATTTTATCAGCTGGGAATCCGTATTTTGAAATAGCATTTACATTACCTTCTTTGCCATGAACAAAGTCTAATCCAATACCAGAAACAGGGAATGTAATAATTTCTTCATAGTTCTCTTCTACACTATCAAAATATGTTTGTAGAAGAAGATTAGCATTTGGAACCTCTTTATGAATAGCTTCGTAAAGTTCTTTCGCTTGATTAATTTCATCTTTTGTTAAAGATGCGAAGATTGGTTCGTCAACTTGAATAATTTGTGCTCCAGCTGCGTGTAATTCAGAGAATAATTGTACATAAGGTGCAACTAGCTCTTTTAAAATAGTGGCAAATTGCTCTTCGTTATAACCTTTTGCTAGTTTTAGGAATGTATAAGGGCCTAAAATAACTGGTTTTCCATCAACGCCTAACTCTTTTTTCGCTTCTTCATATAAACGAAGAGGACGATTGTCTTTTAAAGAGATTTGTAATCCTTCTTCATATTCAGGAACAATGTAATGATAGTTTGTGTTAAACCATTTTGTCATTTCAGAAGCAACGTGATCTTTAGAGCCGCGTGCCATTGCAAAATATACATCAAGGTAAGAGGTAAACTCTGAAAAACGTGACGGGATGAATCCTAACATGTAGGCCGTATCCAGAACGTGGTCATAATATGTAAAATCGCCAACTGGAATTAATTCAATTCCTTTTTCTTGCTGTACTTTGACGTGTTGAAGGCGAATTTCTTTCATTGTCGTTAAAAATTGTTCTTCATCAATTTTATTGGACCAAAAAGCTTCCAATGTTTTTTTCCACTTTCGTTGTAGTCCGATACGTGGATAACCTAAGTTACTTGTTTGAATTGCCATTTTAAATTCCTCCCTAATTGAAAGTAAGCATTTCCGTTTACTCGGAAATACCTATAACAAAAAGCATAAAGGCATAGAAAAATAAGCCTTCCTTTTTGTTCTTAACACCTCATCATCATCCGTGAGTCTATCAGTGTTGTTAAAATAGGCAGGTCTCCTGACTTATACTTCATATAATTTCTTCCACCTTCCCGTTTTCACAGTGGCACAAAAAAGAAATCTCAGCATTTACAGTGGCGGGACCGTGTTGGAGTTTCACCAAACTTCCCTTTTAAACACGAAGTGAAATATTCGTGTACCTATTTTCCTTTTGAAAGGAATTTAACAAGCGATATGATATTGAAATAAATTCTAACACAATTTTCGGAATTTTGTCCACTGTTTTAAAATAAGAAAATTCCAAAGTTTTTTTATTTATTTTTATTCAGAAAATAAAGAGTTTTTAACGGTTATTTATTATTAAAATGAGGGTGTTTTGAGTTGCGAAGAATAATTATAGTGTTAAGTTTTTCTAAAAGAGGAGGCACCTCTTTTAGAAAAACTTAATCATTATCTACACCTATTTCTGAAAGACGACCTGCAGTTGCATCTTGTAAGAGTGTGTTTAGCCAACGTAATTCAACATTAATATGCTCAATGACGCTTTGCAGAATATATAGTTGAGCACGAGGAACTAGTTGTTTATTATGATCGTATATCGTTTGCATTGTATGTAAATATAGCATTGTATCATCTCTCTTTTTTTCCAAAATAGGAACTAGTGCTTGTTCGTCGCTAAAGTGAGCGAAAGAGAGCGCTGAATAAATAGGTTTATATATTTGATTTTTCGCTTCAAATTGTTTTAATAATAAGGTGTGGAAAAGGGCTTTTCCTTCCTCTGTTATATGGAAGATTGTTTTATCTGGTCTATTCGTATCTCGGACAATATTGGTAACGCTAATCGCACCTTGTTTTTCTAATTGCTCGAAGGCGTAGTATAGCGATCCCTTGGCATATTTAATATAACAATCCATTTGTCTTTCTTTCATTATGTGCTGCACTTCATATGGATGTTTATCTCCTTCGAGTAACAAGCCGAGAATGACTAACTTCATGCTCATGCTGTCTCAACTCCTGTATATAGAAACTTTATATATATTATAAACGGTATATCCTCTTTCATAAAGGGATATACCGTTTCGTTTTTCTATATTAGCTTACTTGTTTTTGTTTTTGCTTTGTTTTTGGTCCTGTTAAAAGACGTTCATTTCCCATAAGTAAAATACAAATTATACTTAGCGTAGCTGGGATAAGTGCCCAGAAAAATGTATTCGCAATAGATGTTGCAAGAGCCTCTTTAATTCCGCTCAGTACTTCAGGAGGTAGCTTTTCAGTAGCATTTGGTGATAATAAAAAGCTTGTGTCTCCACCTTTAGGAGCCATTTTTTCTAGTTCAGGAGGGAAGACTGCTTTTAATTTATCAGTGAAAACATGATTTTGAATCGTACCGAAAATCGTGACGCCAAGGGTCATTCCAAGTGAACGGAAGAATGAGTTCGTGGATGTAGCAGAACCGCGATCTCTCATTTCTAGTTTGTGGATAGATGCCATACTTAAAACTGAGAAGGAGAATCCAACTCCAAGTCCAGCAAGCACCATAAACATTGTTACGAGTGTACGAGGTGTTTCCATAGTTAAAGTACTTAGTAAATAAATACCAAGAACGAAGAAAACTCCAGATACTATCATGATGTTACGATAACTTGTTCGTGAAGCTAATTGTCCACCAGTTTGACTTCCAATTACAGATCCTACCATCATAGGTGTCAAAATTAATCCAGCATTTGAGGCGGAACCACCGAGAACACCTTGAACGAAGATTGGAATATAAACTGTACAGATGATAAAAGCTGCGCCATAGAAAAAGGCAACACCTTGGCTAGCTGCAAATAAAGGTTTTTTGAATAAATGGAAAGAAATAATAGGCTCGGTTGCGTTTCTTTCTACGAAGAAGAAAATAATAAGCATAATAATAACAGTTGAAAATAAACCAATAATCACATTAGAGTCCCATGCATATTCCTTACCGCCAAGTTCTAGGGCAAACATTAAGCAAATGATACTAATGACAAGTGTAATGGCACCAGCCCAGTCAATTTTTTGTTTTCGATATTCTAGAGACTCGTTATAGTATTTAGTAATGAAGAAGAAGGAAATAAGTCCTAATGGAATATTAATATAGAAGACCCAGTGCCAACTTATATAATCTGTAATGTAAGCACCTAATAAAGGTCCAAAAACACTAGATGTTCCGAAAACAGCACCAAATAGTCCGGTCATTTTTCCGCGTTTTTCAGGCGGGAATATATCATACATAATTGTAAATGCGATAGGCATAAGAGCGCCGCCACCAATTCCTTGAATGGCTCTATAAATACTTAGTTGTTCAATACTTGATGCTGTCCCGCAAAGTGCAGAACCAAATAAGAAGAGAATTAATCCGCCAATATAAAAGCGTTTCCGTCCGTACATATCAGACAGCTTACCGAAAATAGGCATTCCGGCCATTGTTGCTACCATGTAGGCAGATGTGACCCAAACGAACTTGTCGAACCCTCCTAAGTCTCCGACAATCGTTGCCATCGCAGTTGCGACGATTGTGTTATCCATTGCTGCCATTAGAATACCAAGTAGTAAACCGGCAACAACAAATTTTGTTTTACTTGAGTCGTTTTTTGATAGTTGTGCTTCCAAGAGTAGCCCTCCTTTAATAAAAATTAAACTAACTTAAGTTTTTAGATGTAGTGCATAAAAACCTTTGTGTACAGTTTGTTTCGTTCCCTCTTTATTTACAAAAATTAATCCTACATGATATAAAGATTGGAAATCATAGAATATATTATAGTCAAATTTGACTAAAAGGTAAATGTTTTCTTACGCCAAAGTATTTTATTATATTAACCAAAAGAGAGAGTAAGAATTTATTTTTTATGTAATCAAGGAAGGAAATTGTAAAAAAATATTTAATAAAGAATAACCTGTGTCAACCTATTAAAAATGGTTTTTTCTTTATATTGTCGAATAGGATAAAAGGAAAAGAAAAATTTAAGATGGTTTGTAACAAGCTCAATATTTTTTCTAAGTGTAGTTTATTGCATCGAGAGGCAGAATACAGTTGTATAGATGATACATCTGGAATGAGGTGAATATATTATGAAAATATGGAAACGAATTTCGGATCAAGGAAGGTATTCTATACCGTTACAGCCGGTTTTGTGGATTGATGGTTCTAAAAAGGCTACGGAAGCATCCAATGTAGCAGTCACATTGCAAATCCGTAGTATGTATAAAGAAAAATTTTTATATGAGATGATCTATGATGTTAATGACATACTAATTATTCGACTTGAAGTTGAAAATAAAGGCGTTGAAATGATTTCGCGAGTAGTTGTAAGTCATATGATTCGTGATTATTTCGCATATATCCCAAACTCTTTAAAAGCAGATAAGGGAATAAGTGAGTTTTTATTTCAGCTTGTAAGGTGGCGAATCGATAATTTATCGCCGAGTGAAAAGGTAGAATTAATTTGTCAAATAAAAGCAAATAAAGATAAAGCCCCTCCCAATTCATTATTTCAGGCTACATATACATTTCAATATAAAGGAGTATCATATGGACCGCTACAAACAAATGAAGTGGTTGTCAGAAAATGATAAGAAGGAACCTGTGCGAAAGGTTCCTTCTTTAATGAAGATTGTGCTTCTTGAGTAATTTCTTTTGTTCCACTCCCTTTTTTCCAACATAGTTATTTTTGTATCCAAAATATAGAATGAATAGAAATGAAATAACATTTACTATAGCGTCAATTTGATCGTTTGTAATGAAGTTTATTCCGAAAGAGTTAAATAGTAATTTTAATGATAACAAAAAGCCAGCTAGTAAGCGCATAATATCTGATAGATTTTCTTTTTGAGGCATATAGGTCACTCCTTCCTGAAAACGATATATAGTATATATATGAAATAGAATAGAAAAGGTATACAAGCTTAAGTAGAAGTGTACATTAAATATGTACATTTTTTATTTTGTAGAAAAACATTATTGTTATAGAAACATATATTGGTATAAAAAGGGGGAGAGTATGAAACATAAAGGGAAAATTAGTGGATTATTACTTGGGAACACAGTTGCGGTTACAGAATGGATTGCACTTCAGGATGTAATTGCTAAGCTAGATTCGCGATCATTTTTTACCGTCTTTATTATTTATATATTGCAAATGATACTAAGCTATTATTTTGGACATTGGTACGATAAAAGAGCGAATACGCGTGTAAATATTGAAGTAGGAGGAATGAAGAATAACGATTTTGTCGTTGATTTTTTTGGGAAAGTAGCTGCTTTATCAGAAAGAGATTCTCGTAATATTACAGTGTATATTCTTTCCGTAAAAGAATGGGATGTATTAAAAGACACAGTGCAAGAAAAAAAGTTAGATGATCTAGTCCAAAGAGTAGAAGGTACAATTGTAAAGACAGTTCGAAAAGGCGATGTAGTTACGAGGTGGGATGAAAATAAATATGTTATCGTAGCTGTTGATAATGGCTATGAAAAGTCAACAATAACAAATCGATTAATCAAAAATATTCAAAATGAAATAGCGAATGATTTATTAAGTGTCACACTATTATTTGGGGCTGCAAGTTATCCGATAGAAGGGAAAACTTTTGAAGAGTTGTTTAGAAAGGCACAAAATCAATTGTATAATTATAGAAACTTGAAAAGTCATGAATGAAACTTTGATTTGAAGAAGTATGATATAAAGAATTTTTTGTAACATTTTTTTGTCTTTTGTTACAAGAAAACTTTTTTTTGTAACAAAAGTCTTTAAAAATATATGAAATCAGCATATAATTGTGTGTGGATGTGTCAATGCATTTTGCACAATGTTTTCAGTTTAAAAGTGTAGAGGAAAACATGCTCTACACTTTTCCTTTTTAAGAAATTAAAAGAATCTTTGTAAGAGTTGCGAGGTCACCTTTGCACTATGTAAAATGGACAAAGAGGTTATTTGATAGAAAGTGAGAAAGGGAATGATAGACGTGAAAGGTCAATGATCATCTTTTATCAGGTGAAACATTATAGTGTTTCTTGCAGTAGGTAAGATTAAGGTAAATACCTTTATGTTTTAAGACATTACATAATTTCAAGTGCGAAAATTGTACAAGCAGTATAAATAATTATTGATGATCTTCGTAAAAAAGATGCGAGCGTGAAATAGATAAAGAAGTTACATGTTTTTCATGGAATTTTTGGCACGATGGTCGTTTATTAATAGGAGGAAAAGATGTTGAAATATAATAAATTAGCAATTGTAACTGCATTATCAATGACTTTACTAGCTGGTTGTTTCGGCCCAAAACCAGAAGAGGAGCTATATGTTGCATTTGAAAATGCTGCCAAGCAAGAAAAAACAATGTTTGAAGATGCGAAAAAATTAGAGTCATTAGAGAAAGAGGGGCAAGTATTATATAATCAAATTGTCCAAGAAGGAAAAGATAATAATCAGGCTGTTAAGGATAAGCTTGATCAAGCGGTGAAAAATACAGCTGAACGAGAAAAAGTTCTTATTAAAGAAAAAGAGGCGTTAAATAAAGCGCAAGAAGAAGTGAAGTCAGCTGATAAGCATGTGAAGAAAATTGAAGATAATAAATTAAAAGACCAGGCGGATAAAGTAAAGAGTACTTATGAGAAACGACATGATTCATTCCAAAAGATGTACGATAGCTATAATAAATCTTTAAAGCAAGAAAAAGAATTATATACAATGCTACAAGATAAAGGTACAAAATTAAAAGATATTAGCGAGAAAGTAAAGTTAGTAAACCAAGCATATAAAGATATTGAGACAGAAAAAGATAAGTTTAATGAATATACGAAATCATATAATGCAGAAAAAGTTGAATTCTATAAACAAGCGAATATTAAAATTAAGGAAGATAAAAAATAAAACAGTTTGGCCTAATATGGGCCAAACTGTTTTATTTTTTTGTATAGGTACGGCTATACCATGGAACTGGTTCGCTTAATTTTTTTTCTTGTTTTAATGCTTCAGGACCAATATAATCTTGAAGTGTTTTTTTTGCTATTGTTAAAGATAAGGTTGTTTTCGGATTTCGATAGGAGGATTCAAGGTGACCAAGATGTGGTAGGGTGCGAAAATCATCTTTCGTAGGAGGGATATGGAAAAAATAATCACCTAAACGTATAAGAACATCGGATTGTTGTTGACTAAAACGTGGATTTCTAGAAAAATGTAATCCTTCTTTGATAGCCTTTTTTTCAGTAATTAAGCGTTCTAAAGCAGTCTTTTTTAACCAATATAAGTACTTAGGATTAGTTGCAGCTTTAGCATGACGATTCACAACGAAAATAGATTGAGCTAGTCTATTAATAGAATGTTGATTATGTAATTGAGATTGTGGTTGTGAAGGTTTCATATTGAATCTCCTTTCAAGTTTTCCTTATTATAGCATAAATAAAATGGGTTTTTATTATATGCAAAAAGTAATTGTATATATTTTCAATATTAAAGCAATATTGTTATAAAAAACAACTATTTTGTATAATAGTGATAGAATATGTTTCAGAAATTTGATAATGAAAGAGTGAGAAGTTTGAAAGAAATATTAAAACTACAATATGCCATTATAGACATTGGTTCTAATACAATGCGTTTAGTTATTTATGAAAAACAAAGCGGGGGTTTTTATAAAGAGATTGAAAATACGAAAGTGGTCGCTAGGTTAAGAAATTATTTAGTAAATGGTGTATTAAGTGAAGAAGGAATAGAAGTATTATTACAAACATTATTTCAATTTCAAGAAAGTACACGATTCCATAAGTTACATCATGTACTTTGTGTTGCAACGGCAACAATTAGACAGGCTGAGAATCAAGATGAAATTAAAAAACTTGTTGAAGGGCAAACAGATTTTACTCTTAGAGTCTTATCAGAATATGAAGAAGCGCGTTACGGTTATTTAGCAGTTATGAATTCTACCTCGTTTTCAGAAGGAATTACAGTTGATATTGGTGGGGGGAGTACAGAAGTTACATATTTCCGAAATAGAGAAATTTTAGAATACCATAGCTTTCCTTTTGGAGCACTTTCTTTAAAGCAACAATTTATTCAAGGTGATATTCCTACTATAGAGGAGTTAGATGAGATTAAAAGGTATTTATGGTATCAATTTCGAACATTACCATGGTTAATCGATAAAAAATTGCCTCTTATCGCAATTGGAGGTAGTGCGAGGAACATGGTGAAAATCCATCAAAATTTAATTTGTTATCCTATAGCTGGATTACATTTATACAAAATGAAAGAAGAAGATATTAAAAATGTAAAAGATGAATTAAAAGAATTGTCGTTCATAGAACTGCAAAAATTGGAAGGGTTAGCAAAAGATCGAGCAGATACAATTATTCCAGCAGTCGAAGTATTTCATATGCTTGTGAACGTGATAGGGGCACCAGCATTTGTGTTGAGTAAAAAAGGATTAAGAGAAGGTGTTTTCTATGAAGAATTAACGAAAGATTTGGGGATTTCATACTATCCGAACGTAATAGAAGAAAATTTACATTTGTTAGCACATGAATACGAAATGGATATGGAATTTGTTATTCAACTTATTAAACAAGGAACATTAATTTGCAAACAACTTGAAGGAGCTGGACTCATTTCTATGCCAGAAAAAGACTGGGAAATATTCCATCAAGCAGCAAAAGTATTTAATATTGGGAAATATATAGATGAAGAAGCAAGCCGATTACATACATTTTATTTACTAGCAAATAAAACAATTGATGGTATGATGCATAAAGATCGAATTAGATTGGCACTTATCGCTTCTTATAAATCAAAAATGTTATTTAAGCAACATTCGTCCCCATTTGAAGGTTGGTTTGATAAAAATGAACAAAAGAACATTCGGTTATTAGGGGCTGTTTTACAATTTTCAGCCGCTTTAAATGTGAGACAAAGATCGCTTATTGAAACGATATATATTACGGAAAGCAAAGAAGGCTTAACGTTTAAAATTTTATGTGAACAATCGGCATTAGCTGAAAAAGTCCAAGCGGAAAAACAAAAAAAACAACTAGAAAGAGTATTAAAAACGAATATTAACTTAGTATTTGAATTAAAACAATAAGTGGTACGGATGTCTTTACGGAAAATTAACACTTTGGAATATTGTAATTTGATAAAATAAAAGCAACTAAATTATATTAAAAAAGTTTCAAGGGGAAGTGTGAAGAGAATGGAATTGCTAAAGGGGAATTTAGTAAATTTAAATGATACAGCTTATTATAATAATCGTGAATTAAGCTGGCTAGCGTTTAACGAACGTGTACTACAAGAAGCACAAGATGAAAATAATCCACTTTTAGAAAGACTAAAGTTTATTAGTATTTTTAGTTCAAATTTAGATGAATTTTTCATGGTGCGCGTAGCAGGTTTGAAAGATCAAGTAAGTGCCGGATTTAACCAACCAGAAAATAAAGCCGGTTTAACACCCAAAAAGCAGTTAAATAATATTGCGATAAAATCCCATGAGCTAATGACTGTACAATATGAGACGTTTAATAATTATGTATTGCCAGCACTTGAGCTAGAGGGGATTGAGCGTTTAACATTCCATGATTTGACGAAAGAGCAGCGGGAGTTTATCGAAGAGTATTTCGATGAAAAAATTTTTCCAGTTTTAACTCCTGTAGCAATCGATGCGTATCGTCCATTTCCGATGTTATTAAATAAAAGTTTGAACTTAGCTACTATTTTATATGATGAGAAGCAAGCTGAGGAAGAAAATCGTACGAAGTTAGGAATTGTACAAGTACCTTCTTTACTAGAGCGTTTCATATTTTTACCGAGTGAAGGACAAAGGCATAAATTTATTTTATTAGAAGATGTAATTAGTGGCTTTACCCATAAATTATTCACAGGATATAAAGTATCATCTGTTACTCGTTTCCGTATTACACGTAATGCAGATTTAACAATTCATGAAGAAGGTGCACGCGATTTATTAAAAGTAATTGAAAAAGAATTGAAAAAGCGTAAGTGGGGTGCTGCCGTTCGTTTAGAAATTGGTAAAGAACACATCGATGAAAGAGTATTGGCTTTATTGTATGAGGTGTTGGAAGTAAAAGATGAAGATGTGTACATGATGGATGGACCGTTAGATTTAACATGTTTATTCTCTTTATATAAAAAATTAGCACCTTTATATGAGCACCTTGTATATCCGGCGCTTATTCCTCAGCCTCCTCAAGATTTAGGAGATGAGGAAGATGTATTTGAAAAAGCGATAGAACATGATATTTTATTACACCATCCCTTTGAGTCATTTCAGCCAGTTGTTGATTTTGTTCGTGATGCGGCAGATGACTCGAATGTACTTGCGATCAAACAAACGTTATATCGTGTAAGTGGGGATTCTCCAATAATTCAGGCGTTGAAGGTAGCAGCTGAAAAAGGAAAACAAGTGACGGTATTGGTTGAGTTAAAGGCGAGGTTTGATGAAGAGAATAATGTTCATTGGGCTAAAGAATTGGAACAGGCCGGATGTCACGTTATTTACGGAGTAAGTCACTTGAAAACGCATAGTAAAATTACGTTAGTTGTAAGAAGAAGAAACGGAAAAATTGAAAGGTTTGTACATCTTGGAACCGGAAATTATAATGATGCAACAGCGAAGTTATATACCGATTTTGGATATATTACATCGCGAAAAGACTTTGGTATAGATGCAACAAATTTCTTTAATTATTTGAGTGGCTATACAACGAAACCGCATTTTCATCATTTATCTGTTGCACCATTTGATATAAGAGAGCAATTTATGGATTTAATAGATGAGGAAATCCGTTACCATAGACAATATGGAAATGGATATATTATCGCTAAGATGAATTCGTTAACAGATAAACCGTTAATAAAAAAAATGTATGAAGCATCGCAAGCTGGGGTAAGGGTAGAGCTCATCGTTAGAGGGACATGTTGTTTAAGACCTGGGATTCCAAATGTAAGTGAAAATATTCGTGTAGTTAGTGTTGTGGGAAGATATTTAGAACATAGTCGGATTTATTATTTCCATCATAATGGAGATGAGAAAATATACTTATCTTCAGCTGATTTGATGACGCGAAATATGGAAAAACGAGTAGAAATATCCTTCCCAATTTTAGATATTGAAATGAAAGCGAGAATAAATTCAATTTTACAGCTTATTTTAGCTGATAATGTGAAAACACGTGAACAAAATAAAGATGGTGACTATTATTATATAATTAATAGTAGTACACAAGAAATTGATAGCCAATTGAATTTATTTAAGATGGCGTATCAAAATACAGACGCTGAATAATGGAAATATAGTAAAAACCTCTTATTGAAATTAAGAGGTTTTTACATTTTTCTCTAAATCATATGTTCCGCAAATGGAAGAATGAATAGAGAGAATAGTTTTTATCATAGGCGTGTGATGATTCGGTTAATTGCGAGAATAATATTGGAAGAATCGTTGTTTTAATTAGTAATAGAATGGTTGTTGACAAGGTCCTCCGTAACAAGGATAAGGTGCTGGTGGTGGATAAGGTGGATAGAAGGGTCTAGGACCGAAAGCTAATGCTCCACCGAGCAATCCTCCAGCAATTCCAGCTAGAAATGGAACGCCGAAAAATGGAAAGAAGCGTGAGTCGCCTACTGGGCCAATAGGTACTGAACGAACTGGGATTGGTTGATAATATGGATACATGAACAAACCTCCTTTATTGGACTCACTTTTATCATATGGTGGACCAAGTGTGGATGAGCGCGTACAAGAAAGGATATGTACGAAAATAGGCAAATACATGTTACGAATTTTGTAGGGTAAAAAGCGTAATTTCAGGTTTAGCCATAAAGCGGAATGGGACGCGTGTTCTTCCAAGACCTCGATTGACATAGAGAGTCAAATCTCGAATAGTATAGAACCCCTCAATGTAGTGTTTTGCAAGAGCTGGGGTAATAATGGCACCTAAAAAAGGAAGTTGTACTTGTCCGCCGTGGCTATGACCAGAAAGCTGGAGATTGATTGGGTATTTAGCAATTTGTGGTGCGATATCTGGTTCGTGAACAAGGACAATTGTATAAATATTTTGCTGTGCACGTCGTAACGTTTCCTCTATTTTTGGTTTGCCGAGTAATATATCATCGATTCCAAAAATGGAAATTTCGCTATTATCTAGTAAACGAATTCGTTTTTCTTTATTTTTTAAAAGTTGAAATCCAGATTCAAGCATGATGTGATCGTAGTATTCAGTTCCATATCCACCATGGTCATGGTTTCCATAAATGGAGAATTTCCCGAAAGGCGCTTCTATATTTCGTAAAATGGATGCGACAAAAGGGGTCTCAGTATATGTTTGGTAATTATCAATGAGGTCACCAGTAAAAAGGACAATATCTGGTTTTTCGGCATTGATTTTGAAAACAATTTGAGATAAGTGTTGAAGAGAAAAATAGTAACCTAGATGTAAGTCGCTAAATTGAATGATTTTCATACCATGAAAACTTTTTGGTATGAGTGGTGATTTGAGTGTGTGTTGCACAACAGAGAGACAATGTGGCTCTATATATTTCGCATAATAGTAGCCGATGCTAGTGGTTATAAGTGTATAGAGACAAGTGCGTATTCCAGTCTTTAAAAAATTTCTTCTTGTCATTTGCTTCATAGAAATGTGAGTACACCTATTAGACCTATATCAAATATATTTGTCCTATATACAGGTTACTCGAATCTCCTTTCAGTATATTTTTAAAAATATATTTTAGAGTATAAAAAAGTAGTATAGATTACGAAAAATATGAGAAAAAAATTTCTTCACACTAAAATATCAGAAAAGTTTAAAAATATAAAGATTTCTATCAAATAAAATGATAAAATGAACGTGTATTCATTTTTAGGAGGGGATGTATTTGAAAGAAAAGGTAGTTATTATAACAGGTGGATCGAGTGGAATGGGAAAAGGAATGGCGACTCGTTTTGCAAAAGAAGGGGCACGTGTTGTCATTACAGGGCGTACTAAAGAAAAGCTAGAAGAAACAAAGCTAGAGATCGAGCAGTTTCCAGGGCAAGTATTACCTGTGCAAATGGATGTGCGAAATACTGATGATATTCAGAGAATGATTGAACATATTGATGAGAAGTTTGGACGAATTGATATTTTAATAAATAATGCAGCTGGAAATTTTATTTGTCCAGCAGAGGATTTATCTGTGAATGGCTGGAATTCGGTCATTAATATTGTATTAAATGGGACGTTTTATTGTAGCCACGCTGTAGGGAAATATTGGATTGAGAAAGGTATAAAAGGAAATATCATTAATATGGTAGCAACGTATGCATGGGATGCAGGCCCAGGGGTTATCCATTCAGCTGCAGCGAAAGCTGGTGTATTAGCGATGACGAAAACTCTTGCTGTTGAGTGGGGACGTAAATATGGGATACGAGTTAACGCTATCGCACCAGGACCAATTGAACGTACAGGTGGTGCCGATAAATTATGGATTTCAGAAGAAATGGCTAAGCGTACAATACAAAGTGTCCCACTTGGTAGGCTAGGGACACCAGAAGAAATTGCGGGTCTAGCTTATTATTTATGTTCAGATGAAGCTGCATACATAAATGGAACTTGTATGACAATGGATGGTGGCCAGCATTTGCACCAATATCCATTTTAAAAGGGATGAAAAATGAATGATTTATTAATTTTTCTTTGGTTAAATGTGACGAAGCTGTGACATGTGATAGAAATGTGTTTACAAAGGGGAATATATACGTTATATTTAAGACCTCTTTTTTCTTCATAGTAGAATTGCTAATTCCCCTTAGCATTTTACCCCTCTAATCCCTTCAGGAAAACTGAAGGGATTTTTTATTATTTTTCCGTAAATATCGTGTTATAATTTTTGAAAAGTAAAGGGAGGGAAGCACGTTGATAGATGCATTAGATGTAATGAGTAACTTGGATAAAGTCCTTCCTTATTATCAAGCTATTTTTAGTGCTGATGAGCATACAGTAATTGGATATGAAGTTGTAGGACGTATTCAAACAGAAGAGGGCATACAAAGTTTAGCATCTTTCTTCCATGATGATTCTATTCCGAGTGAGTTCCAACTTGAAGCGGATAACATCATTGTAGAAAAAGCGTTAAATAGGTATTTAGAAACGGATCAAAAATTATTATTATTTATACATCGGAATGCTAATGTATTAATGAATGATGAAGATGAAAGTTTACTTCAACTTTTGCTGATGTATGAAGAACAAGGTTTGAACTTACAACGCATTGTTCTGGAAATAACAGAACATGAATGTAAAGAAGATATAGAACAATTTAATCATTTACTTATGTATTATCGTACATATGGTATTCAAATTTCGATTAATAAAGTCGGAACGGGTACAAGTAATTTAGAGCGTATTAGCGTGTTAGCACCGGATATTTTAAAAGTAGATTTAACAAATTTAAGGCAAACTGCACTTTTACAATCTTATCAAGATATTTTATATTCCTTATCTTTACTTGCTAGAAGAATTGGTGCGACATTGTTATATGAAGAAATTGATGCTTTTTATCAACTACAATATGCTTGGAAAAACGGTGGTAGATATTATCAAGGTAATTATTTGAAAGAATGTTTACCTGATTTTATTGAAACGAATGTTTTAAAAGAGCGACTTGGTAATGAATGTCATCAATTTATTCTGCATGAGAAGAAGAAGTTGCAAAAAATTTATAATTTAACAGAGATGTTACGTGATCGAATTGGTGATGTTCTGTCAAAACAAAAAAAGAATGAAGATATAAATGATTGGTTATTACAATTTAGCCAAAGCATATCACAATATAGTTTTCGGATATTTATTTGTAATGAAGATGGTTTTCAACAATCTGGTAATATTATGAAAAAAGATGGTGAATGGATCATTATGCCAGAGTATTATATGAAGAACTGGAGCTGGCGCCCGTATTTTCTAGAAAATATAATGAAAATGCGTTTTGAGAATAAGGCAAGACTTTCAGATTTATATGCTGATATCGAAACTGGTGAAATGGTACGAACATTTTCATTCCCGATTGATGATGAAAACTTTTTATTTATAGATTTATCGTACGAATATTTATATGAAGAAGATGTTTTATTTTAATGCACGAAGAGATTCGTGCATTTTTTTTGTTTGTTTTTATCATAAATTGGTAATAGTGAAAATGATGATGAAAATGCTGTCTATCGTTGTAAAGATTTTACGAACGAAATCATCCCTTTCTTTGCATAATCATTGTTACAATGAATACTACAAAGACAAGCTCTTTTAAAAGGAAGGTGAAAAAATGAAGAAATATGGAATATGGTTTGTTCTATTTATATGTGTTGCCTTTCTAGTTAGCTATAGTGTCACAACTGTTTTAGGAAAAGAAGAAGTGAAAGTGGATCGGAAAGAAGTGTTTACAACGATACAAAAAGGTTATGAGACGCAATTTTCAATTCGCGGGAAGCAAATATCTATGAATAAGATGATAGAGACGTTATCACCATATTTTACAAATAATTTCCTTCAAGTTTTTACAGATGAAAACAGTAGAAATGAAAAACAAAGTGGTGAATATTTACTTCCAGCAAAAGAAGCCCCGTTTTCTTTTAATTCAGAAACAAAAATGTCTTATGATGAAGAACATAAAAATTTATATGTCTACGAGCGGGCAAAGAGTGGACAATATCAAATTGTGACATTGCAAAAGGATAATGGAAAATGGAAATTAGCAGGGTATCATGAAAGTCAGGAACTATTGACTGAAATAAAAAGGTTACAACAATTATGAGAATAGGAATAGGTGTCCCCTATTCCTATTCTATACCGAGTAGCTGTTGTAATTTTTCAATTTGAAAACCTGCGACAACTTCTCCGTCAATTACAACTGTTGGAGTTGAATAGGATTCATAGTCATATAAAAGACGATTGCGTGCAGCAGCGTCTTTTTTTATGTCAAATTCTTCATATACAACGTTATTATGTTTCAAAAATTCTTTTACAATGGTACAAGGTGGACAATCGGGTTGTGTATAAACCTCAATTTTTTTCATTGTAATTCCTCCCTTTTTCTGTTTTTTATTATATTCTGCTAGTATAAAAAGCGCAATAAAGAAGTAAAAAGATGCTCTTTCATCTTTTTACTTCGTATTTCGACAAATTTTAGTTGAGTTTCTGGCCAAGAACCTTTATCCTAGATTGTGGAACGTTTTTTCTGTTATGACGGATAGAATGAGTATAGCTGTAAAACCTATTGGTAGGAAGATCAGAGAAAGGAGAGATTTCATGTCTCTACTCCAAGGAATTTTAACTCGACTTGTTAGTCTACAAGAACAAGCTGAAAGCGGTGAAGTAGCACAACGCTATTTTGAAGTGAACGGTGAGCGCAAATGTAGCGTGAAATTTTTCGATAAAAGTGAAATGTATGAGTTAGAAGTGTATCAACAAGGTGAAAAACCTCAAGTGTATCAATTCGATAACATCGATATGGTTGCAATTGAGATTTACGATATCATTTCTTGATACATATAAAAAAGGTACTGCCAAATGGCGGTACCTTTTTTAGTTATATTAATTAATGGGCTATATAGGTAGTAGAAGTTGTAATTTAAGTCGCGATTAAATAAAAGAGTTTTTACAAATGTATATGTATAGGAATTTTTCATTTTTCCTACAATGATAGTAAATATTAATAGGAGGTGCAAAGGATGGAACGCTTACCGATTGTTATTTGTCCTAATTGTCACAGTCATGCTGAAATTAATCATGTATTAACCGCCCAGTCTAATCAAAATGTAATTTATACATGTAAGTTTTGTAATTATGTAATTCGAAATATTGAAACGAATAAAGGGTAGTAAGTTATAATTTTTGTTTTTGTCCCATACAATGAGAATACGAAAAGTCTGTCTAATTGAAAGGACGTGACTATGTGGACGGTGAGTATACATTTTATAATGTTTCAGAGAGACATTTGAATTTTGATATGGTATTTAACCGTATTTGTAGTTTCATTGAAAAGGATCCACGAAATTTATATCGATTATCTATTGGGACAGACTCACAAGCGCATCAAAAGGATACGAGGTTTATTACAGCGATACATATTCATCGGGTTGGAAAAGGAGCATGGGGATGTTTGCATCATAAATCAGTGAAAAATAAGCCAGCAACGTTGCGAGAGAAAATATATTTAGAAACACAGTTTAGTCAAGAAATCGCCTATCTATTTACTCCCAATCATATACAAGCAATATGGGATTTATTGCACCCATACGCTCAAGATGGAGCAGGATTCATAATGGAAATTCATTTAGATATCGGGAATGATGGTTTAACAAAAGAATTTATTTTAGATATGACGATGAAAATTCAAGCAATGGGATTAACAGCAAAAATTAAACCAGATGCTTATGCGGCATTTAGTTATGCGAACAGATATACGAAATAATGTGAAATGATGTCTATATATTCGCAGTCGTTAAGTATTTTTAACAAAAACTGAATATTACATCTATCAAATAAGCTGAAAATTTTATATGATGCGAGTGCAAGGAGAGGAGCATATGGAAAAGGAATTTGTTTTAACAAGAGAAGAAGAAAATTTATTGTTGGATATTCTGTTTCAGCAAAATTACGCGAGCGAAATTTTAGCGGTGGAGCTTACAGACATTGAGAATGGTTTAAAACAGACAGATGTGACGCAATATAAAAAAATCACAAGATTGTTTTACCGATTAAAAAATAAAGGGTATTAAGCGCTACCGGAATGGTAGTCTTTTTTTTATGTTGTATGCTAAAATAGCTGTGTATCTTTATTTTTATTAGAAGAATGTTAGGACAAAATAATAATATGAAAACGCCATCATAAAATGTGGATAGGATTGGAGAATATAAGCAGGGGAAATGGGGGATGTAACATGATTAGTATTCCGAAAGATGAGTTTCAACAAATTCTTGTGAAGGATTTAATGATTTCATCAGAAAAAGTAGCACATGTCCAAATAGGGAATGGTTTAGAACATGCTTTACTCGTTCTTGTGAAATCTGGATATTCGGCGATTCCTGTTTTAGACCCTATGTATAAATTACATGGGTTAATTAGTACTGCTATGATTTTAGATGGTATTTTAGGATTAGAGCGCATTGAGTTTGAAAGACTTGAGAATATGAAAGTGGAACAAGTGATGAAGGAAGAGATTCCAGTTCTTATGTTAGAAGATTCTTTTGCAAAAGCTTTGGAAATGACAATTGATCATCCTTTTATTTGCGCTGTCAATGAAGAAGGTTACTTCGAGGGTATTTTAACACGTCGGGCTATTTTAAAATTGTTGAATAAAAAAGTGAGACAGCATAATCGATAACGTAGGGAAAGTGACTTCACAGAAAAGGCGAAGTCACTTTTTTTCGTGCATATCAGTTGTGTATGTATTATATTTAAAAAGACATGAAACATAAGAAAAGTTTGAACTAACAAACCGTTCTAATGTATAAAAGTATTCAATTAAATTAAGGATGAAATGCTTATTAAAATTAGGTGTATGGAAGCTAAGGAAAGAGGGAAAAAGTTGCAAATTGATGATTTTCAAATGATGGTTGTGTTAGCTCAGGAATCAAATATGAGAAAAGCGGCGGAACGTTTATTTGTTTCCCAACCTGCGCTTAGTCAACGATTACAATCTATGGAGAAACAATGGGGAATGAAATTTTTTATTCGTTCACAAAAAGGATTAACAATTACACCTGAAGGGGAAAAAGTTGCAAATTATGCAAAAGAAATATTACAACGGGAAGAGGATATTAAAAGTGAACTGGCTCTTTTTAGAACGGAAACATACGGTACGTTAAAAATAGCTGTTGCATCAGTCATTGGGCAATATTGGCTTCCGCCTGTTTTGAAAAAATTTGTGCATAAGTATCCTTCTGTGAAGATATCTCTGTTTACTGGCTGGAGTAGTGAAGTGCAAAAGCAATTTTATGAAGGAGACGTTCATGTCGCCATATTAAGAGGAACACAAGAATATAAAGGTCAGAAGCAACAATTATTTGAAGATGAATTATATTTAGTTGATAAAGAAATAAAAGATATTTCGATGTTAAAAGAGACAAATAGACCATTTATTCAATTTAAAAGTGATTCGACCTACTATGGACAAATACAAAATTGGTGGTATGGATTATTTTCAAATCCACCTAAGCGAACGATTGTAGTTGACCAAATTGAAACGTGCAAACAGCTTGTTTTAAATGGAATAGGTTATGCTCTTTTACCTTCTACTGTTTTAAAAGAAGTGCAGGGAAATATGTATAAAACACCTGTTCAATTAACGAGAGAAACATGGTTATTGACGAGTGACTCGGCAAGGCAGTTGAAGCAAGTGCAAGCATTTTTAGAGATTATAGAAGAAATTCAAATGGAAAAATAAGATTATTGTCTTGCTACTCGCTCTATCGTTTGGTAGAGTAACATTATAAATGGATTTAGGAGGCAACAAGAATGAAAATGATGGACGCTAACGAAATTATTTCGTTTATTCAAAACAGTGAAAAGAAAACTCCTGTAAAGGTATACATAAAAGGGGATTTAAAAGAAGTAACATTCCCTGAAACAGTACAAGCATTTGTAAATAAAAAATCTGGTGTATTATTCGGAGAATGGTCTGAAATTAAGACAATTCTTGATGAAAATAACACGCACATTGTTGACTATGTAGTTGAGAACGACCGTCGTAATTCTGCAATTCCAATGCTTGATTTAAAAGGTATTAAAGCTCGTATTGAGCCAGGCGCGATTATTCGTGACCATGTAGAAATTGGTGACAACGCTGTTATCATGATGAATGCAACAATTAACATCGGTGCTGTAATTGGTGAAGGTACTATGATCGACATGAACGCAGTGCTTGGTGGACGTGCAACAGTTGGTAAGAACTGTCACGTAGGTGCAGGTGCTGTACTTGCAGGTGTTATTGAGCCACCTTCTGCAAAACCAGTTATCGTTGAAGATGATGTTGTAATTGGTGCAAATGTAGTTGTTCTAGAAGGCGTTACAGTAGGTAAAGGTGCAGTTGTAGCAGCAGGAGCTGTTGTAACAGAAGATGTGCCTCCATATACAGTTGTTGCGGGAACTCCGGCACGTGTAATTAAAGAAATTGATGAGAAGACAAAAGCAAAAACTGAAATTAAACAAGAGCTTCGTCAATTAAACCCAGAGAAATAAAAAATAAAAAGCGTAAGAGCACGAATGTGCTCTTACGCTTTTTATAGATAGAGGTGCAAAAATGACAGTAAGCAAATTTGTTCAAGTTCGTAGAGAGTTACATAAAATTCCGGAAATCGGATTTAAAGAGTGGAAAACACAACAGTATATTTTAGATTATATAGGAACGCTTCCTAATGAATATTTGGAAGTGAAAACATGGAAAACAGGTGTAATTGTTAAAGTAAATGGAAAAAATCCAGAAAAAATAATAGGTTATCGTGCAGATATAGACGGTCTACCAATTACAGAGGAAACGGGATATGAATTCTCTTCTGTCCATGAAGGAATGATGCATGCATGTGGGCATGATTTGCATACAACAATCGGTTTAGGACTTCTAACAGCGGCTGTAAGCGAAAGAATAGATGATGATCTTGTGTTTATATTCCAACCAGCTGAAGAAGGTCCAGGTGGTGCACTTCCTATGTTAGAAAGCGATGAGTTAAAAGAATGGAAGCCTAATATGATTCTTGGACTTCATATTGCGCCTGAGTACTCTGTGGGAACAATTGCTACAAAAGAAGGTTTATTATTTGCGAATACATCAGAGTTATACGTTGATTTAAAAGGAAAAGGTGGACATGCTGCATATCCGCATACAGCAAATGATATGATTGTTGCAGCGAGTCATCTCGTTACACAACTTCAATCAGTTATTAGTCGTAATGTGAACCCTCTTGACAGTGCGGTAATTACAATTGGGAAGATTACAGGTGGTACAGTTCAAAACATTATCGCAGAAAAGTCTCGTTTAGAAGGAACAATTCGAACGCTATCAGTGGAATCAATGAAACGTGTTAAAAGCCGAGTTGAGGCAATTGTTGCGGGAATAGAAGCTTCTTTTCAATGTGAAGCTGTTATTGACTACGGAGCGATGTATCATCAAGTGTATAACCATGAAGAGTTAACGAGAGAGTTTATGCAATTTACACGTGAACAAACGAATATGGACGTAATTACATGTACGGAGGCAATGACAGGTGAAGACTTTGGTTATATGCTTCGAGAGATACCTGGATTTATGTTTTGGCTTGGAGTAAATTCAGAATATGGTTTACATCATGCGAAATTAAAACCAGACGAAGAGGTTATTGAGAAAGCAATTGTATTTTTAAATCAATATGTGAAGTGGAAGGGAAATAGAAAGTGAATTTACTCGCTAATTGTGCAACAGTTTAGAGTGAGGACTTCTTAGTTCAGAGACGAAAACATCTTTCGTATTTGTTAGTGTTAGACATCTTCATACAAATGAGTAAAGTTAAATTTGACGTATTAATAATGAGCAGGGGGTTTTTAGCCACTGCTCATTATTAATTATTGCTAATAGGGAAGATAATTATTTAACTACCCTATATATGTTTACTTTTAGTATGAAAAGTGTGTAAAATCAATGTGATACATAGAAAAAAGGGTGGGGAATTACGTGCAAATTAGCAGTGCGATTTTATGTTTCGTCTTATATGCATATGTTATTATTGCGGCGGTTTATTTTGGGATAAGTTTTTACGCCTATCGTTTAGCAAATAATAGTGAATATGAAGAAACATACAAATGGGTGAAAAGATATTTGTCACCTGTACTAGAAATTATGAATGGATTTGTTCTTTTTTTATTTATTGGATTAATTGCTTTCTCAACGAGTTTAGTAGGGAATAAGACTACATTATTTGTACTAGGTATCATTATTTTTATGCTATTAGGAATTCGGATTGGTAATACGGTGTTTTGGAACGAAAGAAAAATAGATGGTTGGACAGGGATGTTTATTCCATGTATGTTAGCTGCAATCGTGACGAATATAGAACATGAATATTATCAATTACATTTTTGGCTTATCATTGTTTTAACAATCCTCTCTGTTTTGTATATAAGTACTGTCGTGCTAACATACATTGCAAATGAAAAAGGAGATGCAAAAGGTGCGCGCTTCTTTAGAGGGCGTGCATTATTATGGAGTGTACCGACGATGGCAGTTATAGGAATTATTGCGATATTAGTAAATGGATATCAATTTACTAATTGGCAACTGTTTTTAGAAACTTGGTGGATTTTTATTGTTTCGCTTATAGCTTTTTTAGGCGCAACACATTATTTATTCCATCAACATCATTACATATTGGCACTGTTATTCGCATTTACACAACTTTTATTTGCTTTTTTCGGACAAGAAACGCTATTGTTCGTTTTTGAAACATTTAGTTCATTTGGAAATATATTTGTATTTGGTATGTTAATTTTCGGTATCGCGTTTTATTTACAACAGTATTTTTATATGCAAAAACAAAAATAAGAATTATATACGGGTTTTTGTAGCAAATCTAAAGTATGTTACAATAAAAGTACATAGTACTTGATGTTATTGGAGGAATTCCTGTGGGCGAAAAAGAGAAAGAATTTGCTGTTATTGGGCTTGGCCGTTTTGGTGGAAGTATTTGCCGTGAATTAGCTCAATTAGGTATGGAAGTAATGGCAATTGATTCAGATGAGGATAAAATTAATGAGTTTGCAAATATAGCTTCGCATGCTGTAATTGCAGATTCAACAGATGAGATGGTATTAAAAAGTCTTGGTATTCGTAATTTTGATCATGTAGTCGTTGCTATTGGAGATAATTTGAATTCAAGTATTTTAACAACGTTAATTTTGAAAGAATTAGGTGTGAAAAATATTACTGTGAAAGCTCAAAATGACTATCATGAAAAAGTGTTAAGTAAAATAGGGGCAGATCATATTGTGCATCCAGAACGAGATATGGGAAAAAGGATTGCTAATAATATCGCATCAAGTAATGTGTTAGATTACCTAGAGCTTTCAGATGAGCATAGTATTGTAGAGATTATCGCAAATAAAAAAATTGATGGGCACTCTTTAATTGAATTAGATATTCGTGCGAAGTTTGGTTTGAACATTGTAGCAATTAAACGTGGGAAAGAAGTTATCGTATCTCCTCGAGCTACAGAAAACATTCAGGCGGGAGATATATTAATTGTAATTGGTCATGACGATGAAGTAGATCGTTTTAAGCATTTTTTAAGATAAGAGAAAAGGACAATGCCGAGGAGGCATTGTCCTTTTTCTTATATTTCCATAATGATTGGTAAAATCATTGGACGACGTTTCGTTTTTTCGTATAGGAATGGTGCTAATGTGTCTGTAATCTCATTTTTAATTTCAGACCATTGTGTTGTTTTTCGCTCCATTACTTTTTCTAAATGTGTTGTAATTAATGTTTGAGCATCGTTGATTAAATCGCTGCTTTCACGCATATAAACGAAACCACGCGAGATGATATCAGGTCCTGCTGCAACTTTAAATTCTTTCATATCAATGCTTACAACTACAATAACAAGTCCTTCTTCAGAAAGAATGCGACGATCACGTAATACGATATTACCGATATCTCCAATACCATTTCCATCGATATAGACAGAGCCAGATGGGATTTTCCCAGCTACGCTTGCTTCATCTGAACGTAAAGCAAGAACATCTCCATTATCCATGGTGAAACAGTTTTCTTCTGGAATACCACAATCATTCGCTAATTTCATATGCATACGTTGCATACGATACTCACCATGAATTGGCATGAAATACTTCGGTTTCATTAGACGTAGCATTAGTTTTTGCTCTTCTTGTCCACCGTGTCCACTCGTATGAATATTTGAGAGTTTACCATGGATTACATCAGCGCCAGCACGATACAACATGTTAATTGTACGGCTTACACTAATTGTATTGCCTGGGATTGGTGAAGAAGAGAAAACAACTGTATCGCCAGGGATAATTTGAATTTGACGATGTGTACCATTGGCAATACGTGAAAGTGCTGCCATTGGCTCCCCTTGACTACCTGTACATAAAATAACAACTTTATTAGTTGGTAGGCGGTTTAGCTGAGATGTGTCTATGAATGTATCCTTTGGACACCGGATATAACCAAGGTTTTGTCCGATTTCAATAGCTGCCTCCATACTGCGACCGAATACAGCTACTTTACGATTGTTTTCAACAGCAGCCTCAACGACTTGTTGTAAACGATGGATATTCGATGCAAAGGTTGCGAATATAATACGACCGTCTACTTTGCGGAATACATCTTGAATACTATCACCAACGCGGCGCTCAGACATCGTAAAGTTTGGCACTTCACTGTTTGTACTATCAGATAAGAGACAAAGTACACCGTCTTTTCCGATTTCGGCCATTTTTGTTAAATCTGCTGGCTCACCGACTGGTGTGAAATCAAATTTGAAATCACCTGTATGAACGACTTGTCCTTGAGGTGTTTTCACAACAACTCCGTATGAATCCGGAATACTGTGAGTTGTACGGAAGAAGGAAACAGATGTCTTTTTAAATTTAATAACATCATCTTCTTGAATTTCATAAAGTTTTGCTTTACGAAGTAATCCGTGCTCTTCTAATTTGTTTTTTATTAGGGCAATTGCTAATTTTCCGCCGTAAATTGGAATGTTTACTTGACGTAATAGATAAGGAATTCCACCGATATGATCTTCGTGACCATGTGTAATGAATAACCCTTTAATTTTATCTTCGTTTCGCACAAAATAAGTGTAATCTGGTATTACATAATCGATCCCGAGGAGTTCGTCTTCTGGAAATTTAATTCCAGCGTCAATTATAATAATTTCATCTTGAAATTGAACAGCATATGTATTTTTACCGATTTCACCAAGACCACCGAGAGCAAAAACGGCAACTTGATCATTTTTTAGGAATTTCATATGACTATACGATCTCCGCTAATATTAAATCAGCGTTTTGTTTTTCATATTCAAGATGAGCTCCAGTAACAGACTGAACGAACTCGATATTATATGCGAACTTCTGTAATTTTTTACGAACATCCTTTTGAGACGTAGCCTCTAAATATAAAACTTTTGTATTTTCACGTACTGGGACCTCAGTTAATTTTTCTTGATAAAATACTTTAAAAATCATTGGGGAAACCTCTCCTTGTCTATGTTTTGCATTATCTGTTACTTATTATAAAGCAAACAGTCACGATTTTCATGTTTTTTCGAATGAGAATGAAGAAAAAGCCCGAAATGGGCACAATTTAAGCGATAGTCTTCTTACGGACTAAATCGTTTAAATAACGCTTGAGCTTTTTCTTCAGCTTCTTCAGCATGATTACTCCTTCCTTTCCTTATTTTAAACATGCATATTACTAATGATAACTCCGTCTCCCGTATAAGAAAGAAGATTAGAAGTGAATAGTGAATCTTGTTCTTTTTAGTATAGTGTAAGTTATCCTATAGTAACGATTAGTAGCCGTTAGTTATAGATATAGTATGAGGAAGAATAGAAAAGAAAATTCATCCGAACAAGTATCCACATTTTTTTACTAATAGTATATGCACATTTCATAAATAAGGTCAGAAAGTGAACGCTTTCTTCACAGATGTTTAATATGTTATACTTTTTTTTGAAATTTGAAAAGTGATAATCAAAATAGGAATATAGAGTGCCAGAAAGGATTTTGACAAATGAATGATAAAATTGTCTTTTTTGATATTGATGGAACATTATTAGATCATGATAAAAAAATTCCGCAATCTACAAGAGATGCAGTAAGAGACTTACAAGAAAAAGGTGTGCATGTAGCGATTGCGACAGGGCGTGCGCCATTTATGTTTGAAGATATTCGTGAGGAACTCAATATACATAATTATGTTAGTTTTAACGGACAGTATGTTGTATTTGAAGATGAGGTAATATTTAATAATCCGTTACACCCAGCTGCTCTACATAAGTTTACTCAGTTTGCAAAACAAGAAGGATATCCACTTGTATATCTTGACCATCAAGAAATGAGAGCGTCAGTGGAATATCATGATTATGTAAAAGAAGGTTTTGGAAGCTTACAATTCGAGCACCCGGCATATGAACCTGATTTTTATGAGAAACGCGATATTTATCAAACGCTTCTTTTTTGTGAAGTAAACGAAGAAGAAAAGTTTATTCATCATTATCCAGATTTTCATTTTATACGCTGGCATGCATATTCAATGGATATTATTCCTAATGGTGGTTCTAAGGCAAAAGGGATTGAGAAGTTTATTGAGAAAATAGGATTTAATCGTGAACAAGTATATGCATTTGGGGATGGATTAAATGATTTAGAAATGATTGGAGCAGTAGGAACGGGTATTGTGATGGGGAATGGTCATGAGGATTTGAAAAAACTTGCTAATTATGTGACAAAAGATGTTAATGAAGATGGTATTTATCACGGATTAAAGTGGGCTGGCTTGTTATAAGTAAGTGTGGAACCCATTTCATATAATAAAAAGGCGGAAGGTTAACTTCCGCCTTTTTATTATTATCGCTCTAGAGGTTTTGAATCATCGGGAGCCACAAATGGATTGTCTTTATTAATATGATCATAGAACATAACACCGTTTAAATGGTCGATTTCATGTTGGAATACAATTGCTGGTAAACCTTTTAATCGCAGTTTTACGTCTTCACCGTTAATCGTTGTTGCCTTTACTGTAATTCTTGTGTAACGAGGGACATAACCAGGTACTTCACGGTCTACAGATAGACAGCCTTCACCATTTTGTAAATATGTACGTTCAACAGAATGACTAATGATTTTTGGGTTAAATAATGCGTAGCTATATAACGTACCGTTCGTATCAGTTACATGAACCGCAATCATTTTCTTTGAAATACCGATTTGTGGAGCCGCTAATCCGATTCCGGGGCGTAAATTATATTTTTCAGCCATTTCAGGGTCCTGGCTATTTATTACAAATTCAATCATTTCTTTAAGGGTATTTGTATCTTCCTCGCTAGCAGGTAAGGAGACCTCTTCTGCGACGTCGCGCAAAATAGGATTTCCTTCACGAATTACCTCATTCATTGTAAGCATATGTAATCTCTCCTTTCTTCTTTAGTCTACCAAAGGAGATAAAAAAAGTCATCGGCAAGTAAGGAAGAGCTACTTGGAAACAAATCTTCTACAGATAAGTTATGTACTAAAAAGAAAAGACGGCAAAGCCGTCTGTTTCTTTCCATAGTTGTTTCATTTTACATTAATTAGCGAATGCAAGCAGCGCCAACGATAATTAAAAGGATAAACAACACAACGATTAAGGCGAAGCCGCTTCCAGATCCGCCATAAGAACCGCCATAACCGTAGGAAGGATATGAACAAGTTGTTGGATAGCAATATGAGTATCCGTACATGAGATGACCTCCTTTATCATTTCCCGCTAATACTGCGGTTACTATAATGTATGGAGGAATGATCAGAAATGTATAGGTATTTACCTAAAAAAGGAAGAAGTGTTTGTATAATTTTATTGAGAAGAGAGAAAAACTAAAGAGAATTAAATCGTTTACATATTATTCTAAGAGAAAAAACAAGTTAAAAAGGGAATAATATAACAGTAGGTTATTGCTTACTAATACAGATGTGAAAAATAAAAACACGTTTGTGTAGAGGAAACCTGCATATTATTTATAAAAAAACGTATTCAAAGTAATTGACATCGTAATTAGAATAGTTGTAAACTAAAAAACGTGATCAAGATTGTATTAATATGTTTTTGAAAAAACATTAGTACAGATTGTTAGGTACACAAAATTATTCTCAACCGACAGACAAATTTGTTGGTTTACATTGTTGCGCTTTCAGTCTAGTTAATAGATAGTGAAAGCGTTTCAGAATATGGTTCAAGAGAGGAAGAGGTGAACGGAATGGGTACTAAAACAAAAAAGACCCTATTTAATGTTGATGAGCAAATGAAAGCTATCGCAGCTCAATTTGAAACATTACAAATTTTAAATGAAAAAGGCGAAGTTGTGAATGAAGCAGCTATGCCTGAATTATCTGATGATCAATTAAAAGAATTAATGCGCCGTATGGTGTATACTCGCGTACTAGATCAACGTTCTATTTCTTTAAACCGTCAAGGACGTTTAGGTTTCTACGCACCAACTGCTGGACAAGAGGCTTCTCAATTAGCAAGTCATTTCGCACTTGAAGCAGAAGATTTCATCTTACCAGGATATCGTGATGTTCCACAATTAGTGTGGCACGGTCTACCGTTATATCAAGCATTCTTATTCTCTCGTGGACATTTCATGGGTAACCAAATGCCTGAGAATGTAAATGCACTTGCTCCACAAATCATTATCGGTGCGCAAATCATCCAAACTGCTGGTGTTGCGTTAGGTATGAAACTACGTGGTAAAAAATCTGTTGCAATTACTTACACTGGTGACGGTGGTGCTTCACAAGGTGACTTCTACGAAGGTATGAACTTTGCGGGCGCATTCAAAGCTCCAGCAATCTTCGTTGTACAAAACAACCGTTATGCAATCTCTACTCCAGTAGAAAAGCAATCTGCAGCTAAAACTGTAGCACAAAAAGCAGTAGCAGCAGGTATTTACGGAATTCAAGTAGACGGTATGGATCCATTAGCTGTATACGCAGCAACTGCATTCGCTCGTGAGCGCGCAGTAAACGGCGAAGGCCCTACTTTAATCGAGACTTTAACATTCCGTTATGGTCCACATACAATGGCTGGTGATGATCCAACTCGTTACCGTACAAAAGATATCGAAAACGAATGGGAACAAAAAGATCCAATCGTACGCTTCCGTACATTCTTAGAAAACAAAGGCCTGTGGTCTCAAGAAGTAGAAGAGAAAGTAATCGAAGAAGCAAAAGAAGATATCAAACAAGCAATTGCTAAGGCTGACCAAGCTCCAAAACAAAAAGTTACTGATTTAATGGAAATCATGTACGAAAAAATGCCTTACAACTTAGCTGAACAATATGAAATTTACAAAGAAAAGGAGTCGAAGTAAGCCATGGCTCAAATGACAATGATTCAAGCAATCACTGATGCTTTACGCGTTGAAATGAAAAATGACCCTAACGTACTTGTGTTTGGTGAAGACGTTGGTGTAAACGGCGGAGTATTCCGTGCTACTGAAGGTTTACAAGCTGAATTCGGTGAAGATCGTGTAATGGACACGCCACTTGCAGAGTCTGGTATTGGTGGACTTGCAGTTGGACTTGCACTTGAAGGCTTCCGTCCAGTTCCAGAAATCCAATTCTTCGGTTTCATTTATGAAGTAATGGATTCAGTTTCTGGTCAATTAGCTCGTATGCGTTACCGTTCTGGTGGACGTTGGACTGCTCCAGTAACAATTCGTTCTCCATTCGGTGGTGGCGTTCATACTCCAGAACTACATGCTGATAGCTTAGAAGGATTAGTGGCTCAACAACCTGGTCTAAAAGTTGTTATTCCATCTACTCCATACGATGCAAAAGGTCTTTTAATCTCTGCGATTCGTGACAACGATCCAGTTATCTACTTAGAGCATATGAAATTGTACCGTTCATTCCGTCAAGATGTACCAGAAGGCGAATACACAATTGATTTAGGTAAAGCTGATATCAAACGTGAAGGTACAGATGTATCTGTTATCGCTTATGGTGCTATGGTTCATGCTGCATTAAAAGCTGCTGAAGAACTTGAAAAAGAAGGTATCTCTTTAGAGGTTGTTGACTTACGTACAGTTCAACCATTAGATATCGAAACAATCATCGCTTCTGTTGAAAAAACAGGCCGCGTAGTTGTAGTTCAAGAAGCTCAAAAACAAGCTGGTATTGCAGCTAACGTTGTAGCGGAAATTAACGACCGTGCAATCTTAAACTTAGAAGCTCCAGTTGTACGTGTTGCAGCTGCTGATACAGTATTCCCATTCTCTCAAGCTGAGAGCGTATGGTTACCAAACCATAAAGATATTGTTGAAGCTGTTAACAAAGTAATGAACTTCTAATTTTTAGTTTTTCATGTGCAGAAGAAATCAGCACATGCTGGTTTCTTTTGTACATATTCCATAATAATGAAATGAATCAGGGGGCTGAATTCCGTGGCATTTGAATTTAAACTACCAGATATCGGTGAAGGTATCCACGAAGGTGAAATCGTAAAATGGTTTATTAAACCAGGCGATGAAGTTAATGAAGACGATGTACTTCTTGAAGTGCAAAATGATAAAGCAGTAGTAGAAATACCTTCTCCTGTTAAAGGTAAAGTACTTGAAGTACTTGTAGAAGAAGGAACAGTTGCAATAGTAGGAGATACATTAATTAAATTTGATGCTCCTGGATACGAAAACCTTAAATTTAAAGGTGACGATCACGATGAAGCTCCAAAAGCTGAAGAAGCAGCAGTAGAAGCTCCAGCAGCAGCTACTCCAGCAGCAGCAACTGCAGAAGTAGTAAATGAGCGCGTAATCGCTATGCCATCTGTTCGTAAATATGCTCGTGAAAAAGGTGTAGATATTCATAAAGTAGCTGGTTCTGGTAAGAACGGCCGTGTTGTGAAAACTGACATCGATGCATTTGCAAATGGTGGACAACCAGTAGCAGCAACTGAGGCTCCAGCAGCAGTAGAAGCTACTCCAGCAGCAGCGAAAGAAGAAGCACCAAAAGCACAACCAATCCCAGCTGGTGAATATCCAGAAACTCGTGAGAAAATGAGTGGTATCCGTAAAGCGATTGCGAAAGCAATGGTTAACTCTAAGCATACAGCTCCTCACGTAACATTAATGGACGAAGTAGATGTAACAGAACTTGTTGCTCACCGTAAGAAGTTCAAAGCTGTTGCAGCTGACAAAGGTATTAAATTAACTTACCTTCCATACGTTGTAAAAGCTTTAACGTCTGCATTACGTGAATTCCCAATGTTGAATACTGCTTTAGACGATGCTTCTCAAGAAATCGTTCATAAACATTACTTCAACATCGGTATCGCAGCTGATACAGACAAAGGTCTATTAGTACCAGTTGTTAAAGATACAGATCGTAAATCTATCTTTACTATCTCTAACGAGATCAATGAACTTGCTGGTAAAGCACGTGACGGTCGTTTAGCTCCAACTGAAATGAAAGGTGCTTCTTGCACAATTACAAACATTGGTTCTGCAGGTGGACAATGGTTCACTCCAGTTATCAATCACCCAGAAGTAGCAATCCTTGGTATCGGCCGTATCGCTGAGAAACCAGTTGTGAAAAACGGTGAAATCGTTGCAGCTCCAGTATTAGCATTATCTCTAAGCTTTGACCATCGTTTAATTGACGGCGCAACTGCTCAAAAAGCATTAAACCAAATTAAACGTCTATTGAATGACCCACAATTATTAGTAATGGAGGCGTAATAACAATGGTAGTAGGAGATTTCCCAATTGAATTAGATACAGTCGTTGTTGGTGCAGGTCCTGGTGGATACGTTGCGGCAATTCGTGCAGCACAATTAGGTCAAAAGGTAGCGATTATTGAAAAAGCTAACCTTGGTGGCGTATGCTTAAACGTTGGATGTATTCCTTCAAAAGCGTTAATCAATGCAGGTCATCGTTATGAGAATGCAATGCATTCTGATGACATGGGTATCACTGCAGAGAACGTAAAAGTTGACTTTACAAAAGTTCAAGAATGGAAAAACGGCGTAGTTAAGAAATTAACTGGCGGTGTTGAAGGCCTTCTTAAAGGTAACAAAGTTGAAATCATTCGCGGTGAAGCTTACTTCGTAGATGCTAACACATTACGCGTAATGACTGAAGATGCAGCACAAACTTATACGTTTAAAAATGCTGTTCTTGCAACTGGTTCTACACCAATCGAAATTCCTGGATTCAAATACTCTAAACGTGTTATCAACTCTACAGGTGCATTAAGCTTACCTGAAATTCCTAAAAAACTTGTTGTAATCGGCGGCGGTTATATCGGTATGGAATTAGGAACTGCATATGCTAACTTCGGTACAGAAGTTACTGTAGTAGAAGCTGGCGATGAAATCTTAGCTGGTTTTGAAAAAGCAATGAGCTCTGTTGTTAAGCGTGCACTTCAGAAAAAAGGTAACGTAAATATCCATACAAAAGCTATGGCTAAAGGCGTTGAAGAAACAGAAAACGGTGTAACAGTTAGCTTCGAAGTTAACGGTGAAGTGAAAACTGTTGAAGCAGATTACGTTTTAGTAACTGTAGGTCGTCGTCCAAATACTCAAGAAATCGGTCTTGAGCAAGTTGGAGTTAAAATGACTGACCGTGGCATCATCGAAATTGATGAGCAATGCCGTACAAATATTTCAAACATCTATGCAATCGGTGATATCGTTCCTGGACCACCATTAGCTCACAAAGCTTCTTACGAAGGTAAAGTAGCTGTTGAAGTAATTAGTGGCCATGCATCAGCAATCGATTACATCGGAATTCCTGCAGTATGCTTCACTGATCCAGAATTAGCATCTGTTGGTTACACTAAGAAACAAGCTGAAGAAGCAGGAATGACAGTAGCTGTATCTAAGTTCCCATTCGCTGCAAACGGTCGTGCGTTATCATTAAACAGCACTGACGGTTTCTTACAACTTGTAACACGTAAAGAAGATGGTCTTCTTGTAGGTGCACAAGTTGCAGGTGCAGGTGCTTCTGATATTATCTCTGAGATTGGTTTAGCTATCGAAGCTGGAATGACAGCTGAAGATATCGCTCAAACAATTCATGCTCACCCAACATTAGGTGAAATCACAATGGAAGCAGCTGAAGTTGCTCTTGGAATGCCAATTCACATTGTAAAATAATTTAAGTAATGTAAATAACCCATCTCTTATTTAAAGAGATGGGTTATTTTTATTTTCATAAAATGACTCGCAAGGTCTTTATATGTACTTGTCGAATGAATATATAATACTTTAAATGAACGGTTAGAATATATGCCGTTATATAATATGTAATTGATTCAAACTTAATCCCATATATTAATAAAATAGAGCATGTCAAAGGAGAAGGTTCCATGAGAATATTACATGTTATATTTTATCATTTTCTATTATGGAGTGGTTTTTCCATTGTATTAACATTATCGAATGGTGATAAGTTTCATTATAAAGTAATTCTCTTTTTCGTATTTCTTTATTTGGCATATGTGATTGCATGTTTTGTATTACACGTAAGAAAGCAAGCATTATTCCTTACGTGTTCAAATTGCATACTTTTTTTAATCATATTCTCTATTTTTTAAATTAACGTTTATAGAAATACATTGTTCTTCCATTAAATAGTTGTAACTCTCCTTCTAATTTCTTCGCTAAAAAACGGCTAAATTCATTTGCTTTTCCTTTATCACCAAATGTTGCTGTAGTAGGTAAAGAAACCTGAATGAAAGATTGTTCCTTTTCTATTCCAATCCCAACATAAATAGAATCATATCGATCGTGACTCGATTGGAGTTTTAATGTTGTTGCTGATGTATCTAATATTTCATAAGGAAAAGCTGTACCTGTATAAGCATAATTAATTTGATCACCAGTCTTGGAAGTAACGGTTTTATAGTTATGAAAAAGGTGTTTAACATCCTCTATTGAAACAGATTGTTGATTGGATTTAGGTACAAGTGTGATAAAGGCGTGTTGCATACAAATTCCCCCTTAGCTTAGTAGAATAATATCATTCTACATCCTACTGAATTTTTTGACAATTAAAAGGAGTATTGCTTTTTTTGTTTAATATATTAATTGAGTAGGAAGTGTTATTTAGAAAGGTGGAAACTGATGTTTGAAAAATTGTATGATGAGCATGAAAGTGTGAAGGTACGATTTTTAGGATTTATGACGCATGATACACGTTATGATTTTGGAGTTATTTATACAAATATGTTTTTTGGAAAGCCACTTATTGTTTGTATGCAAACAGGGAGATCTACTTTGCTTGGGCGAGATGATGTAGAAAATGTTCCATATATACAAGAAACTTTTAAGTTAGGATCAGAAGAGGAGGCGGAGGAGTTAGCTCAGTTTTTTAAATTTCTTGTTCCGTCTACTTCTTTGCATGCGGAGTATGAAGAATAATTAACAAGAAACAGTCGTACGTATGAGATATGGCTGTTTTTTTGTGTTAATATCGCATACTAATTTAATTTTAAAATATTTAATGTGTTATACTAAAAACCTATTGACGTAAAAAGTATAACATATTAAAATAAAGACAGAAAGTTAAGCGGTTACAAAAGTTTTTGGGATTATAAACTTAGGGGGAAATGAAAAATGGGAACAATCGTATGTCAAGATTGTGAAGGTACAATTGCACACTTCGAGGATGAGAAAGTAACGGTACTTTACGGGAAATGTGGATCTTGCGGATGTGATCACACAGAACATACAAAAGCCCAATAATTGATAGGAAATTGACAGCTAAAAGTTTTTAGGACCATAAACTTAGGGGGAAATGAAAAATGGGAACAATCGTATGTCAAGTTTGCGAAGGAACAATCGGACATTTTGAGGATGAGAAAACGACAGTACTTTATGGGAAATGTGGTTCAAATTGTGACTGTGCTAGTAGAGACAATGCGAAAGCTTAATCATATATAAGTAGATTATTCTTAAAACTCAGGGGGGAAATGAAAATGGGAACAATCGTATGCCAAGTTTGTGAAGGAACAATCGGACATTTTGAAGATGAAAAATCAACAGTACTTTATGGGAAATGTGGATCTCATTGCGAATGTGACCATAAAGAACATTCAAAAGCTTAATAATTAAGAAAAAACGCCTACACATGTAGGCGTTTTTTTAATAGATTGTAGTTGTATGTCCGACTGTTGCAACGATTGCATCATCTCTAATAGGAATAAATCCTATTGATGTTTGTGGCGTGTTAGGAGAGGTATATTGACTCATCATACGGCTATCAATACGAGTAATAAAATCGGTTAAATAAGCTGAAATAAAAGCATAAGGAATCCTTCGTTCATTTAATGAATAAATAATTTCCTCTTTCGTTTTTACGCCTACGCCATGTCCGTAAAAAAAGAAGTTTCCTAGATAGATTGTATTTTCTCCTTGCCACTCAATCGTAGCTGGATTAACTTGTGGGTTTTTAAAGTAAACGAGGTCACCTGGAACGATATCGCCACTCGTTTTTGTTATGAGCTTTAAGTCGCGATCGTACTCCCATGTATAAAGTAAGAGGTTTGCGAATAAACGGTTGAAAGTTTTTTCCTCATATAATGATAGTAATGCTTTGTAAAAAATGATAATCATTGCGGTGGCACATTCAGTTCCATATAGTTTTCCGTTTTTAAAAATATCTTGGATGGCAATAGAGGGTGGTACGTTTGGGAGTAGTTGAAATCCGCCAAGTGATGTTCTTTCCCAAAACTGAGGGTTGCAAAAAGATTGTTGAAATGTACGAAACTGAAATCCACTTTGAAAAAGTTCTAGCGCGGAAGTAATAATATTAACTCGTAAATTAAGATCAAAGCTGAGTTCATCGGCTGTTCGGAAGGAATGAACTTCTTGATTTCCCGCCATTATGGATAAAATCTGTTGTTTTTCAGCTGCAAATGGCTCATATTCATTTGTGATATAAGGGTGTACAATAGAACGACCTATCACAATCATAATGGTATCCCCACCTATACGTTACAGATTTCGCGATACGGGAAAGCCCATATTGGACTTTAGTCCGCCTTTAGACATAGGATGAAAGTATCGCTTTTTCATAGAAAAACATTTATCCCGCTATTTGCGGGCAGTAAGACTCCCACTTCAAAATTCGGCTGGAGCGAAGAAGTTAGGTGGGAGGCGGGCTGCCCGTAAACGCCCGATTGGTGAAGGCTAATAATCAGTGAGGGATGAACAAAACCCCTACTGATTAAAGTTTCACTTTATATTTTGGTAGACTTTAACTACAGACAAGTACAAGTCTTTAAAATGCCAATGTGTTCCTTGAAAAAAAGATATCATAGGGAGTTCGATAGCCGAATTCAAGCTATCGGTAAAATGATATGTGTCGTCAAGAACAAGACGCTAAAACACCTGAACACGAATCTGTACGGTATGGTATAGAGTACCGTAGCACACGAACCTATACGATTTGTTGTGAGAGTGGTGATGGCACACCGCAATCTTGCACGTCAGCGATACCAGAAATGGACTTCGCCTTTGGTAGCAAGAATCCCACTGATGTTAGTCAGCTTGCCCCATTAGGGGTGAGAATGTCAAATTCTTTAGTATCGTATGAAAAAAAGAGAAAAAAGGTGAAAGAAAAGCCTATCAACTGATAGGCTTGTACTCTTTAATAACAC
This sequence comes from Bacillus cereus group sp. BfR-BA-01316, assembly GCF_022664195.1. Classification (NCBI taxonomy): domain Bacteria; kingdom Bacillati; phylum Bacillota; class Bacilli; order Caryophanales; family Bacillaceae; genus Bacillus; species Bacillus cereus group sp. BfR-BA-01316. The sequence goes on along the minus strand of NZ_JAKUGX010000007.1, from coordinate 79,899 downwards.
GTAATGTTTGTAATGTCATATCTTCGGGACCTTGTACAGGTAACCCAGCTTTTAAATTTTTACGAATATACTCTAAGTTATCTTGTGTAATAATTTCCCCCGGAGTAAAGATTGGAATCCCTGGCGGATAAACCATAACAAAATCAGCTATAATACGACCTGCTGCGTTTTCAAATGGAATGACTTCTGTTTCTGAATAAAAAGCATCTCTAGGAGAAAGTGCTAGCACAGGTATTTCTGGAATTTCTACGTGTACTTGAACACCTTTATCTGCTCTATTTCTGTATGTTGCTGCTAAATCTTGTAATGCTGTAATAAGTGTATCTGTTTCACTTGCTGTATCTCCAAATGTGATAAGACAAAGTATGTTATATAAATCAGAGAGTTCTACTTCAATGTTGTAATGTTCTCTAAGCCATACTTCAGCCTGATGGCCTGTAATACCTAAATCTTTTACAGATACAATTATCTTTGTAGGATCATAGTTAAAAGTAGCATCTGTACCTAGCATCTCTTTTCCAGGACAATAAAGATGCTCAATAACATTTATAGCATCACGAACATGTTCAGCTAATTGTATTGTTTGTTCTATGAGAGCTTTTCCTTCTGTAGCAAGACGTTTTCTGGCAACATCAAGAGATGATAACAAAATGTAAGAAGTTGATGTAGTCGTAAGCATGCTAATAATGGATTGAACATGTTTTACATTAACAAGACCCTCTTTTACATTAAGAATAGAGCTTTGGGTTAAAGACCCTCCTAATTTGTGAACACTTGTTGCTGCCATATCTGCACCCGCTTGCATAGCTGACATCGGCAGTTCATCATGAAAATGGATATGAACACCGTGAGCTTCATCAACAAGTACAGGAATATCGTAAGCATGAGCTAATTCTACAATCTGCTCTAAATCTGCAGCAAACCCAAAATATGTTGGATTTATAACAAGTAAGCCTTTCGCATCTGAGTGCTCTTCAAGAGCCTTTTTGACAGATTGAATTGTGATCCCATGTGAAATACCGAGCTTCGGATCAATCTCAGGATGCATGAAAATTGGTTTTGCACCTGAGAAAATAATAGCTGACATTACTGATTTATGCACATTCCGTGGCACGAGGATTTTATCCCCAGGACCGCAAACGCTCATCACCATTGTCATAATTGCACCACTTGTACCTTGAATAGAAAAGAACGTATGATCTGCACCGAAAGCAGCGGCTGCTAAATCCTGTGCTTCTTTAATCATACCCTTTGGATGATGTAAATCATCGAGCGGCGCAATATTAATTAAATCAATTGCTAATGCATTATGCCCAATAAATTCGCGAAATGTAGGATCCATGCCCTGTCCTTTTTTATGACCAGGAATATGGAATTGAACTGGATTTCGCTTACTGTGCTCAACTAAAGCGGTAAACAATGGTGTTTCGTATTGGGACAATCTATACACCCCTTCTTCTTCGTAATATTTATTAGAGTTTGTTTTATATGATTTCATCTCATTCTAAAAGCAAATTAAGATGGCAAACTTTTAGAACTTGACTTGTTTTTCTGCCATTCGCAAAAGCCTTTTTGGGGATGGTAGTCTCACTTTATTCTCTATAAAACAAAAGCATTATATCACCAATAATTATAGATGTATAGAAAAATCGCATTTTCAAGGTGAGTATGTTTAATAGTTATATTTTAAATACCGCAAAGAGGAAGACAATTCCATTGAAATGGATAAATGGTGTATAATGCAGAGTGGCTATAGTGAAGAATAAAAGGTTCTCTTAAAGGTAGCATAATAGAAAAAGAAAGAATACTGAATGAGGTGCAAAAATGGAATATCAATATCCACTTGATTACGATTGGTCAAATGAAGAAATGGTAGCAGTTGTAAAGTTTTATGAAGCGATTGAAAAGGTATATGAAAAAGGAGTTTTGAGAGAAGATTTGATGGAATTATATCGTCGTTTTAAAGAGATTGTGCCATCGAAGGCAGCGGAGAAAAAAATTGATAAAGAATTTCAAGAAGTAAGTGGATATTCTATATATCGTACGATTCAAAAAGCAAAGGAAGTAGCGGAAAAAAAGATTGTTAAAATGTAAAAATATTTTGAAAAATAAAATACGAAGTGCTATAATGTGATAACAACTAAAAACGGACAATATAAATTGTCCGTTTTCTACTATCGATTACAAAGTGCATATAAAGGAAGGAGTGGTTGCATCGTAGATTCAATCTTAGCAAGGAATTGTTCGTTGGTCATTGCTGAAAACTCCTCTGGTGATATATGAATACCGACTAATAACTCTGCTTTTTTCACAGTAGCTAAACGTTCAATCATCTTTTGTAAGTCTTCTGTTTCAAGCGTTTTATGTAATTTTACACCTGGTTTAGTATGGTCAATGGACCAAACGAAGTTATTTGGAATATTTGTTTTTAAATCATTTAAATGTTCTAAGAAGGCGTGAGCCGTCTCCACTTTTTGTGAACACTCATAGATTAAACCAAAGTATATAAAGGCATGAGTACCCCATAAACCAATTTGAAAGTGTGGTAACATTTTATATCCACGTTTATTTGTTGAAAAAGCAACCCAAGTATCGTTTGGTGGATTGACTTTGCGGCGTGCATGTTTTGCTACATGGTAGAAAAAGTTTTCATCAGTTTGTTGTGATAAATATTCTGCAAACTGTTCCCCTAAAGCGTCTAGCTTAGGATGAATATTCGTTTTAATTGCGCTCATTCGTTCTTCAAGACCATCAACAGTAAAGACTTCAAAATCAGTGGATGTGAATGTTTGTAGTGTCATGATTGTTCCTCCAACTCCTATTTTGTTTTAATTTTAGCATAGCTTGTACTATTCATAAAAAAAACAGCACAAAAAAATTTAAATAAAAAAATATAATTTTGTTGCATAGATGATTTATCCAACATAGTATAGTATAAAACAAAAAATCAGAAAATTAAATCAATTCTAGTCCGAGGGCAGACGAATATTGGGAGGAGGCAAAAAAATGAGACAGGTGATTAATGCGTTAAAGAGAACAGATGCTGAAAAGAGAATTCCGGTGCTACGTTTGGAGCTAGATTATGAATTAGCAACTTTATATGATGCGATGATGGATAACGACAAACAGAAAAAAGAAGAGTGCGTACAAAAATTAGAAGTGTTAAGACTTGAAATGATCCGTTTAGAAGCGTAATAATAGTATATGTATAAATAATTAGTTGGTGCGAACCTTATAAAGGGTTCGTTTTTTCTGTGAACAGTATAGATCGGAGTGTTTAAACATGCAAGAAGTATGGAAAGACATCGATACACACGCGAAACAGTGGATTCGAGAAGCCGGAGAACATTTAATGGCGTCACTGAAAAAAACACTTATTATAGAAACAAAGTCAAATGCAGCTGATCTAGTAACAAACATGGACCGAGAAACGGAGCAGTTTTTGATTGGGAAAATTAAAGAAACATTCCCGGCTCATAATATTTTAGGAGAAGAAGGCTACGGAGATGAGATTACCTCTTCTAATGGGGTTGTTTGGTTAATTGATCCAATTGACGGCACGATGAACTTTGTTCATCAAAAAAGGAATTTCGCAATCTCAATCGGGATTTATGAGAACGGTATCGGAAAGATTGGTCTTATTTATGATCCGGTTCATGATGAACTATATCATGCGGTAAAGGGAGAAGGGGCTTTTTGCAATGATTTAGCTATTCCCATGCTGGAAAAAGGAACGGTAGAGCATGGAATTATAGCTTTGAATGCGATATGGCTTACCGATAATCCATTGCTTAATATGGAAAAAATGATGATGCTCGTTAAGAAGGCGAGAGGTACGAGGTCATATGGTTGTGCAGCGTTAGAAATGGTATATGTTGCAACGGGAAGATTAGATGCATATGTAACACCGCGCTTATCGCCATGGGACTTTGGCGGGGGACAGATTATTGTAGAAGAAGTTGGGGGTAAAGTGACAACGTTCTTGGGAACGCCCCTTTCTATTGTAGAGAAAAGCAGTGTGTTAGTTGCAAAACCAGGAGTATACGAAGAATTATTACCATTTGTATCGCAATAATGAAAAAAAGTAAGAGGCATAAAGAAGCTTCTTACTTTTTAATGTTATTGCGATTTACGCATTTTTCTTTTTGTTACAAAACCGTATCCAACTGTAACAAATGTGCCGATAATGCAAATAATAATGCCGATGGGACTATTTTCAGCAATCATAATTCCGATACCAATTAAGAAGATAACACCGATAATTGCTGTTAATAAAAAGCGATATTGAATGTGTTCCATTTCTTCACCCTCCAATCTTATTTTACTTTCACAAAAGTAAGAATACAACTATATTTTCATTCTTGATTTTATTTTGATTGCCATTGTATCCCCTTCGCTCTTATAATAGAGAAGGATTAAAAAGACATTAGGAGTTGGACATGTTGAAAAAACGACAAGATTTACGAAATATAGCAATTATTGCCCACGTTGACCATGGTAAAACAACACTTGTTGACCAGTTATTACGTCAAGCGGGGACGTTCCGTGCGAATGAACATATTGAAGAACGCGCAATGGACTCAAATGATCTAGAAAGAGAACGTGGTATTACAATTTTAGCGAAGAATACTGCGATTCACTATGAAGATAAAAGAATTAACATTTTAGATACACCTGGTCACGCTGACTTCGGTGGAGAAGTAGAACGTATCATGAAAATGGTTGATGGTGTTCTACTTGTTGTTGATGCATATGAAGGTTGTATGCCACAAACACGATTTGTTTTAAAGAAAGCTCTGGAGCAAAACTTAACTCCAATCGTTGTTGTAAACAAAATTGACCGTGACTTCGCTCGCCCTGATGAAGTAGTTGATGAAGTAGTTGACTTATTCATCGAACTTGGTGCAAACGAAGATCAATTAGAGTTCCCAGTTGTATTTGCATCAGCAATGAACGGAACAGCAAGCTTAGATTCGAATCCAGCAAATCAAGAAGAGAATATGAAATCATTGTTTGACACGATTATTGAACATATTCCAGCACCAGTTGATAACAGCGAAGAGCCACTTCAATTCCAAGTAGCACTTCTTGATTACAATGACTATGTTGGTCGTATTGGGGTTGGACGCGTATTCCGCGGTACAATGAAAGTAGGACAACAAGTTGCATTAATGAAAGTTGACGGAAGTGTAAAACAATTCCGTGTAACTAAATTATTTGGTTACATTGGATTAAAACGTCAAGAAATTGAAGAAGCAAAAGCTGGAGATTTAGTAGCTGTTTCAGGTATGGAAGACATTAACGTAGGTGAAACGGTATGTCCGGTCGAGCATGAAGAGGCTTTACCATTATTACGTATTGATGAGCCAACATTACAAATGACATTCCTTGTAAATAACAGCCCATTTGCAGGTCGTGAAGGTAAATTCATTACATCTCGTAAAATTGAAGAGCGTCTTCGTTCACAATTAGAAACAGATGTAAGTTTACGTGTAGATAATACAGATTCTCCTGATGCATGGATCGTATCTGGACGCGGGGAATTACATTTATCTATCTTAATTGAAAACATGCGTCGTGAAGGGTATGAACTACAAGTATCTAAGCCTGAAGTAATTATTAAAGATGTCGATGGCGTAAGAAGTGAGCCTGTAGAGCGCGTACAAATCGATGTGCCTGAAGAATACACTGGTTCTATTATGGAATCAATGGGTGCACGTAAAGGTGAAATGTTAGATATGGTGAATAACGGAAACGGTCAAGTTCGCCTTACTTTCATGGTTCCAGCACGTGGTTTAATTGGTTACACAACAGAATTCCTAACATTAACTCGTGGTTACGGTATTTTAAACCACACATTTGATTGCTACCAACCAGTACATGCTGGACAAGTTGGTGGACGTCGCCAAGGTGTTCTAGTTTCACTTGAAGCAGGAAAAGCATCACAATACGGTATTATGCAAGTTGAAGATCGTGGTGTAATCTTCGTTGAACCAGGTACAGAAGTATATGCTGGTATGATCGTTGGAGAACATACACGTGAGAATGATTTAACAGTTAACGTTGTAAAAATGAAACAACAAACTAACATTCGTTCTGCGACGAAAGATCAAACTTCAACAATGAAAAAACCACGCTTAATGACTTTAGAAGAGTCATTAGAGTACTTAAACGATGACGAGTTCTGTGAAGTAACTCCAGAATCAATTCGTTTACGTAAAAAGATTCTTGATAAGAGTGAGCGCGAAAGAGCTGCTAAGAAAAAGAAATCTGTTGAAGCATAAAATAATAGAACAGCTACCTTTTATAAAGGTAGCTGTTTTTTTGTTTTATGTTTATTTTTTTAGAATATTTACTCTTTTTTTGTGGACAGTATTTTTTTTGCGAGTTACTCTTGTATTAAGTACATAAAGAGAATTTGTTTCATGAGAAGAGGTGAAAGATAGTGTTAGAAAGGATGTCATTTTTCGCGAAACTTTGTAAAGTTGATGAAAATCCAGAGTTAGGGATGTGGTTGCTTTATGGAACAATAATTTTATTAAGTGCACTTGTATATAATTTAGGATTTGCAAGGAAGCTATCGGTGCTAAAAAATATAGTGATATATACATCTTTAGCAATTGGATGCACGGTATTAACTTTTTTTGCAGTTTTTTTACCCGTTGGAGAGGGGCTAGTTGTAGCGGCAATTGTACTTGGAATTTATAGACTGCGTTTACGTCAAGCTAAACAACAAAAAACAGGGTGAAAAAAGGAGGGGCTTTCATGCGCTCAGTACAAGATGCACTATATAATTGGTTAACAATTAAAACGGTTGCGGAAGCACGTCCAGATGATAGCGCTGCACAAGAAACGTATGTATTATTTCAAAATATGATATATGAAGAGCATAAATTACGAAATGTAGAAGTTGAAAAGAATGAGGAAATGTATTTGATTACATATGAAATTGATGGAGAAATAAGGTGTGCAAGATTTCCGGTAGAAGCCATTGATTGTTTTTTGGATCAGATGAATCGTGAACCAGAAAAATACAAATAAGTCCTTATCTATATGATTAAGGACTTATTTCCGGTTTACCAATCGTCTTCTACTTTTTTATCACGATATAATCGGAAATTACCACTCGCATGGCGTTCCATAGTACGCTCTGCAATTCGTTCCGTACATTCCATGCACATATATGTATGAATAGGGCGATTACGCAGTTTTTTTGCCATAGGATTTTCGTCATCTAACATATCTTTTTTATCACAAATCATACATTTGACTCTCATTTCGTCACCTCAATACGAATTCTATCAGTATAAGTATATCATGGAAGTATAATGTTTTTGAATAATAGCGGGAAAAAATAATATTTTCGCAATTCGAAAAATAGGTTATGATAAGGATATATAAAGAATATTTGGAGGTGGAAATATGGCGAATGTAGTTGAGCCTACATTGACAGATGACTTAGTACAATCTTTGCGTAAAGAATGTATCGTTATGATAGCAACAACAGATTTCGAAAAACAAATCCCTAACGTAAGTGCTATTTCTTGGGTATATGCAGTGAGTGAAACTAGTATTCGATTTGCGGTAGATCAACGCTCACGTATTGTGGGAAATATACGGCATAGTGCAGGGGTTGTATTGACTATAATGGCGAATGAATCCGTATTTTCCATAAGTGGTGAAAGTGAAATTTTAACAGATAGAATGGAAGGGATTCCTCTAAAATTAACGGTAGTAGAAGTGACTGTGCAAGAAGTTCGTGATGTTATGTTTTATGGTGCGAAACTTGCTACTGAACCAACATATGAAAAAACATATGATCTTCGTGCTGCTAAAAAGCTTGATAATCAAGTATTAGTAGGAATGAAAGAATTATAAAGAAGATGAATAGGAACATCGTTCATAAACTTTTACAAGTGAGTATTGTGATTTAATGTGAAAAATTATAATTAAAAGTAATATATTGAATAGAAATGAATAAAAAATAAAGAAAAGGTTTAATTTCTATGAATTTCGATTCTACCTCGTTTTTACGGTACATATAATTATAACAATGGTTCGTCCATATTTATATGGATGAAACCCTTGTTCTACAAATTTAAAAGTGGAGTCAGGGGGTAACAGGTTGGATAAAATTTATGTGTTAGATACGAATGTACTTTTGCAGGATCCTTTATCTATTTTTTCATTTGCAACAAATGAAGTAGTGATTCCAGCAGTTGTGTTAGAAGAGGTTGATTCGAAAAAACGTTATATGGATGAAGTAGGACGAAATGCTCGCTATGTATCTAAGTTAATAGACAAATTTCGTGAAATAGGAAAGCTGCATGAAAGTATTCCGTTAGAAAACGGAGGTACATTCCGTATTGAATTAAATCATCGCTCATTTGTTCAACTACAAGATATTTTTGTAGAAAAAACAAATGATAATCGAATTTTAGCGGTAGCGAAAAACTTAGCTTTAGAAGAACAAGAAAAAGAGGACGGGAAATCAGTTATTTTAGTAAGTAAAGATGTACTCGTAAGGGTAAAAGCTGATGCAATCGGATTGCAGGCCGAAGATTATTTAAGTGACCGAGTAATCGAAGTGGAAAATATATATTCAGGATTTTTAGAAGGGTATATATCAAAAGAACAGTTAGATTATTTTTATGAAAAAGGTGAACTACCTTTATCTGAAATCGCAAATCATCCTTTTTATCCAAATCAGTTTGTTGTAATGAAAGATGCACTGGGGGGTTCTAGTTCTGCACTTGGGATTGTGGATCATTTAGGTAAGAAGGTAAAGAAACTTATTTTTCACAATGAGCAAGTGTGGGGGATACGTCCACGAAACGTGCAGCAAATTATGGGGTTAGAATTGCTACTTCGGGAAGATATTCCACTTGTAACGTTAACAGGGAAAGCCGGTACAGGAAAAACGTTACTTGCATTAGCTGCGGGACTAATGCAAACGGAAGATTTAGGGTTATATAAAAAACTACTTGTCGCGAGACCGATTGTACCGGTAGGAAAAGATATAGGTTATTTACCAGGAGAGAAAGAGGAAAAATTAAGACCGTGGATGCAGCCGATTTTTGATAATCTAGAGTATTTATTCAACACGAAAAAGCCTGGGGAGCTAGATGCTATTTTAGCTGGGATGGGTTCGATTGAAGTAGAAGCGCTTACCTATATACGCGGGAGAAGTATTCCAGACCAGTTCATTATAATTGACGAGGCACAAAATTTAACGAAGCATGAAGTGAAGACGATATTAACAAGGGTAGGCGAAAAAAGTAAGATTGTATTAATGGGGGATCCTCAGCAAATTGATCACCCGTATTTAGATGAATATAATAACGGTTTAACATATGTTGTAGAGAAGTTTAAAGAACAACGTATTAGTGGTCATGTAAAGTTTGTTAAAGGAGAGCGTTCTAATTTAGCACAACTAGCAGCGGATTTATTATAAAAAGGAGTGAGCCTAAGCTCACTCCTTTTTTGCCTTTTAATTATACAATTTAAATGATTGTAAATTTACGGATGTTACGAATCGGATTTTGTCTATTAGATCCATCATGGAAATATAGATGAACAGGCCCGTCTTCTCGTAATGGTTTACCTTCTTTTGAAAAACCGAGAATAGCTTTATGGGCTGTTTCTAACGGAAGTGTAATTGTATTGTCTGTGGTTTCAATTTCGACTTGAGTAGCATCTTCTAAAATTTCAGCATTTTTAAGAAATGGATGAAGTGGTATGCCAAATGTCCCGTTAATAAGCTGTTCTTTTTTATATTTCTTTACACTTTGTTGTATTGGCGGGAAGGCAGCACCATCACGGATTTCGCGATCCCAATGCTCTGAAGTATGTTTTAAGTATGTTTCTAATTCGGATGATTCTTCTCTAGTTTCATCAAAGTAAGTTGTCAAATCTATTTTTCGATCATCGAAAATCCATACAGTTGGATCGATAGTGATTGAAAAACGAACTTTTCCATTAATAAATAAAATTTCGCTCATTGTTGTTCCCCCATTTGTGTTATACTCCCACTTTTCAGTATAATAGTATTAGACACTGTTGTCACAAAAAATGTTTCTATTGCAATTTATTAAAACTATCGCTAATATTAATAGATATGAGAGAGTAGGACGGAAACGGAGGGAATCAATTTGGCGTCTGAGACAGTATCAAATCATCAGGAAAAGGCACTAGCCCTTCTACAAGCGGATGCAGAGAAGATTTTAAGACTTATTAAGGTACAAATGGACAATCTTACAATGCCGCAATGTCCATTATATGAAGAAGTATTAGACACACAAATGTTTGGACTATCCCGCGAGGTCGATTTTGCGGTTCGCCTTGGTCTTATTGCAGAAGAACAAGGGAAAGCAATGTTAGGAGAGCTCGAACGTGAGTTGTCTGCACTTCATGAAGCATTTACAAACAAACAACAATAACGGGTTCAAATAAGGGGGCTCAAACTGAAATAGTTTGGGCTTTTTATTTGTATAATAAAGAAGGAAGAACCTATATACATATGGAATACAACAATAATTAAATTGAAACAGAAAGAGGAAATGAAATGAAAAAAGTATGGAAATCGATGGATTATTCATTATTACTTCCTCTTGTTATCTTATGTGTGTTGGGAGTTATAATGGTATATAGTTCTAGTTCCATTGTTGCGATTTCGAGGCATAACTGGCCAGCAAATTACTTTTTTAAAAAACAATTAATTGCTTTAGCTATTGGAACGATAATGTTAGCGATTATCGTTGCTATTCCTTATAAGTTGTGGAGAAAGCGAATAGTTTTGATCGCAATGGGAATAGGGAGTATTGGTCTATTATTAGCAGCCTTGATTTTCGGTAAGGACGTAAATGGTGCAAAAGGATGGATATTAGGTATACAACCAGCTGAGTTTGTGAAAATAACGGTTATTATTACGTTAGCAAACTTTTTTGCTAAGAAACAAGAAACGCAAACAGCTTTTGTACAAGGGATAATTCCTCCTCTAACTGTTGTCGGTGGAGCGATGGGATTAATTTTACTTCAAAATGACTTAGGGACCGATATACTAATAGGTGGAACTGTACTGATTATGTTCTTTTGTTCAGGAGTTAATGTTAATTTAAGTATAAAGCGATTCCTCTTAACGTCTATAGTATGGATTCCAGCGTTATATTTTATTGGGAACTATAAGTTAAGTCCGTACCAAAAAGCTCGGTTTTCAGTTTTTCTTGATCCATTTAACGATCCTCAAAATGATGGGTTCCAATTGATAAATTCTTTTATTGGAATTGCTTCAGGAGGGCTAAATGGTCGAGGGTTAGGGAATAGTGTGCAAAAATATGGATACTTACCAGAACCGCAAACAGATTTTATTATGGCAATTATATCTGAAGAGCTTGGTTTTATAGGTGTAGCTGTCATTTTAATCTGTTTGTTACTTATTATTGTTCGGGCATTTAGGGTTGCACAAAAGTGCAAAGATCCGTTTGGAAGTTTAATAGCAATTGGAATTGCAAGTTTGTTTGGAGTTCAAACTTTTATAAATGTCGGTGGTATGTCTGGGTTAATACCGCTTACAGGGGTACCATTACCGTTTGTAAGTTATGGTGGTAGTTCTTTATTGGCTAATTTACTTGCAATGGGTATACTGTTAAATATTGCTAGTTATGTAAGACGACAAGAGAAACAACAAAACGAATTGACTAACGAAATAGAACAAGGTGGACCGCATCTTGTTGTTGTAAAATAAAAAACACATTGAGCTCTAGAGTTCAATGTGTTTTTTATTTTGTTATGTTTTAAATGTGATATAATATTGATTCTTTTAAAATAAAAAGTATATTACATTTAAGTGAATGTGATATACAATAGTGTTGTTAGAAAAGGAAGAGGTATGCTATACTATTTTTGTGAAACAAATTGATCAGAAAACTTATCATTTGTTGAAAAATAAGGTATGATGGATAAAAATAAAGTGAAGCTTTCTAAGTATAATATAATGTAGAAAGTGAAGAACTTCACGCTCTTTAGAGTGTGTATGTATTTTATCTCTAGAGTGGTAGGAAAATAGAGGGGGAAAATCATGACAAAGCTGCAACGTATTCAAAAAGTATTGGTAGCTAACCGTGGAGAGATAGCAATTCGTGTGTTCCGAGCATGTTCAGAACTTGGATTAAACACAGTTGCAATCTATTCTAAAGAGGATAGCGGTTCTTATCATCGCTATAAAGCCGATGAGTCCTATTTAGTTGGGGAAGGAAAAAAGCCAATTGATGCTTATCTAGATATTGAAGGCATTATTGAGATTGCGAAAAGTAATCATGTAGATGCAATCCACCCTGGATATGGTTTCTTGTCAGAAAATATTCAATTTGCAAAACGTTGTGAAGAAGAAGGGATTATCTTTATCGGTCCAAAAAGTAAGCATTTAGACATGTTTGGAGATAAAGTTAAAGCAAGAACACAAGCGCAGCTAGCACAAATTCCAATTATTCCTGGTAGTGATGGTCCAATAGATTCAATAGAAGAAGTTGAAGAATTTGCTGAAAAGTATGATTACCCGATTATTATTAAAGCATCCCTTGGTGGTGGCGGTCGCGGTATGCGTATTGTACGTGCTAGTGAAGAATTAAGAGAATCGTATAATCGCGCGAAATCAGAAGCAAAAGCAGCCTTTGGTAATGATGAAGTGTACGTTGAAAAATTCGTTGAAAAACCTAAACATATAGAAGTACAAATTTTAGCAGATGAAGAAGGTAATGTTGTTCATTTGTATGAGCGTGATTGCTCTGTACAACGACGCCATCAAAAAGTAGTTGAAATTGCACCGAGCGTGTCGCTTTCAGATGATTTGCGTCAGCGTATTTGTGATGCTGCAGTAAAGTTAACGAAAAATGTAAATTATTTAAATGCTGGAACAGTTGAATTCCTAGTGAAAGATGATGAATTTTACTTTATTGAAGTAAACCCACGTGTTCAAGTAGAACATACAATTACAGAAATGATTACAGGAATCGATATTGTTCAATCACAAATTTTAATTGCAGATGGACATGCTTTACATAGCAAGATGGTAAGTGTGCCGAAACAAGAAGAGATTATTGTGCATGGTTATGCAATTCAATCTCGTGTAACGACAGAAGACCCACTTAATAACTTTATGCCTGATACAGGGAAGATTATGGCGTATCGATCAGGCGGTGGTTTTGGTGTGCGTCTTGACACAGGTAATAGTTTCCAAGGTGCAGTTATTACACCGTACTACGACTCTTTACTTGTAAAAGTTACAACTTGGGCGCTTACTTTTGAACAAGCTGCTGCAAAAATGGAACGTAATTTAAAAGAATTCCGTATTCGTGGCATTAAAACAAATATTCCATTCTTAGAGAATGTAGTAAAACATAGAAACTTCTTATCGGGAGAGTATGATACTTCATTTATTGACGCGTCACCTGAACTATTCCTATTCCCGAAACGTAAAGACCGCGGAACAAAAATGTTAAATTACATTGGTTCAGTTACAGTAAATGGCTTCCCAGGAGTAGGGAAAAAAGAGAAGCCAATTTTCCCAGATGCTCGTATACCAAGTTTGAAACATTCAGAAACGATTCAAAATGGAACGAAACAAATTTTAGATGAGCGCGGGGCGGATGGATTAGTAAAGTGGGTTCAAGATCAAAAACGTGTACTTTTAACGGATACAACATTTCGTGATGGGCATCAGTCTTTACTTGCAACGCGTATTCGTACAAAAGATTTACATCAAATTGCAGAGCCGACCGCGAGAATGTTACCAAATCTATTCTCAGCAGAAATGTGGGGCGGTGCAACATTTGATGTTGCGTATCGCTTCTTAAAAGAAGATCCATGGGAACGATTACTAGATCTTCGTGAAAAAATGCCGAATGTTTTATTCCAAATGTTACTTCGTTCTTCAAACGCAGTTGGATACAAAAACTATCCAGATAATTTAATTCGAAAATTTGTAGAATGTTCCGCGCAAGCCGGAATTGATGTGTTCCGTATTTTTGATAGCTTAAACTGGGTAGAAGGCATGAGAGTTGCAATTGATGCTGTACGAGATACTGGTAAGATTGCAGAAGCGACAATGTGTTACACAGGAGACATTCATGATCCGTTACGTAGTAAATATGATTTGAGTTATTATAAAGGTTTAGCAAAAGAGTTGGAAGCATCAGGAGCTCATATTTTAGGAATTAAAGATATGGCGGGCTTATTAAAGCCAAACGCAGCATATGATTTAGTTTCAGCACTAAAAGAGACGGTGTCGATTCCAATTCACCTGCATACACACGATACGAGCGGAAATGGTATTTTAACGTATACGAAGGCGATTGAAGCAGGTGTTGATATTGTCGATGTAGCGGTGAGTTCTATGGCTGGTCAAACATCACAACCGAGTGCGAATACACTATACTATGCGTTAGGTGGAAACGAAAGACAACCAGATGTTAATATAGACTCATTAGAAAAACTATCTCATTATTGGGAAGATGTACGTAAATACTATGCACCATTTGAAAGTGGTATGAACGCTCCTCACACAGAGGTATATATGCACGAAATGCCAGGTGGACAATATAGTAATCTTCAACAACAAGCGAAGGCGGTTGGTTTAGGAGATCGCTTTGATGAAGTTAAAGTGATGTACCGTCGTGTTAATGACATGTTTGGGGATATTGTAAAAGTAACACCGTCATCTAAAGTTGTGGGTGATATGGCATTATTTATGGTTCAAAATCATCTGACAGAGCAAGATATTTTAGAACGTGGACATGCTATGGACTTCCCAGGATCTGTTGTTGAAATGTTCTCTGGAGATTTAGGACAACCATATGGTGGTTTCCCGAAAGAATTACAAAAAATTATTTTAAAAGGGAAAGAGCCATTAACAGTAAGACCGGGTGAATTATTAGAACCAGTAGATTTCGATGCTTTAAAAGAAGAGTTATTCCACAAACTTGGACGCGAAGTAACAATTTTTGATGTAGTCGCATATGCATTGTATCCAAAAGTATTTATGGACTACGAAAAAGTTGCTGGGACTTATGGAAATGTATCTGTGCTTGATACACCGACATTCTTCTATGGTATGAGACTTGGTGAAGAAATTGATGTGGAAATCGAGCAAGGTAAAACATTGATGGTTAAACTAGTTTCCATTGGGGAGCCACAGCCAGATGGAAATCGTGTGCTTTACCTGGAATTTAATGGACAACCTCGTGAAATCGTAGTGAAAGATGAAAGCGTGAAAGCAACTGTTGCACAGCGTGTGAAGGGGAATCGTGAAAATCCAAATCATATTAGCGCAACGATGCCGGGAACTGTTATTAAAGTAGTTGTAAAAGAAGGCGATGAAGTGAAAAAAGGTGATTCCATGGCAATTACAGAAGCGATGAAAATGGAAACGACGGTTCAAGCGCCATTTAGTGGTAAAGTGAAAAAAGTATATGTAAATGATGGGGATGCAATTCAAACGGGAGATTTACTCATTGAATTAGATCATTAAAATAAAGAAAAAGAGCTGTGCGAAAGCAGCTCTTTTTTGTGTGTAAATAATACCTTGCCGAATTGGCAAGGTATTAAAGTTTTACTTTATTTTGTTTGCTTAGAAGTTGATTCAGTTTCTTTTGCATTGACTGTACTTCTTGTACCTATCATAACTAAATAGCATAGTACAGCAAACAGGCAAGAAATGAAGAGCGAATGTAATAATGCCATTGCTAAACTAGCATTTGTAAATACGACTAAAATCCCTACTATAGCTTGAAGTGTAACAAGGATAAATGAAATAATCCATCCCCAGTATACTACACGCTGCTGCTTGTAATGACGAATAGCTATAAACATTGCGTATAGTATCCAAACGAATATTAACATAGCTGCAACTCTATGCCCCATTTGGACCCACTCATGTAGTTGAGTTGGCATAGGTCTATTTTTACTGCATAAAGGGAAGTCTGGACAGGCTAAGGTAGCTCGTTCGTGACGTACTAAAGCTCCTGTGTAGACAACGATATAACTGTAAATTGTTACACCATAAATATGAAATTTCATTTTTTTGTCCATAATAAGTGAACGTGCATCAAATTTCTGATCAATTTCAAAAATAAGACACGTTAACAAGATGACAGAAGCAAATGAAATTAAGGAAATACCGAAATGAATAGCTAATACAGCAGGCATTTGACCCCAAACAACCGCCGCCGCCCCCATTAATGCTTGTGCAACTAAAAATACGAAGGATAAAATTGCTAACGTCTTTGTTTCGCGCACATGTTTATAATATTTCCAGGACAAGATACAAAGAAGAGTAACAAGGATTCCTGCTGATCCAGATGTTAAGCGGTGACTTAGCTCAATAATAGTTTCCATTGATAAATTAGATGGAACAAATTCACCGTTACAAAGAGGCCATGATTTGCCGCATCCTTGGCCTGAACCCGTTTTTGTAACTAAAGCGCCTCCTAGTAAAACTACTAATAAATCGAGACTTGTAATGACTGCTAACCATTTAATAAAGCGTTGCAATCTCTTTCACCATCTTTCTGCTATGAAGTTATTGCGAAATATTTTCATTCCATTATGTATAGAATAAAACGTGCTACAGTCCTATGATATATAAAAAATAATAAAATAGCAAAGAAATGGAGAGCGAGGACAACGTACGTATTATAAAGAAAAAAATGGGATTTCAAATACATATTTTAGGAGGAATTCAGGCTGTTTTGAAAAGAAATGGGGAGAATACATGCTAAATATGACAAAATAGTTTATTATAGAAGATAACATCATGTTATGATAAGGATAAATTAGAATAAAGTTTTTTAATGTTCGACACAAAAAGTTCATGTTTTCTTCACAAAAAGTTCAGGAAATGTGATTTAATATATTGGAGTATGGGCGTAGATTAGTAGTAGAATGGGTTAATAATATTTCTACTGTAATAATATTGCTATATAGAAGCGAAATATTTCACATGAAATATGTGCTTAGAAAGATGATAGGTTTAAGAGGGGGTTAAAGTGATGAACCATGCAACAAGTGAGCTGCATGATGAGTCAGCTGTTTCAATTGTACCGGAAACAACTCGGTTACAAGATTTATCAGCGCTCGTTAAAATGGGGATTGTAAACTCAAATACACTTACTGTATTTACAGGATTTTGGTTGGCTTTACATTTTAATGGATTGAGTGTTATGGACAATCTAGATAAGCTATTTTTCACAATCGTTGGTTCTGCATTAATTATGGCTGGGGTATGTTGTTTAAATAACTACATTGACCGAGATATCGATCCATTAATGGAAAGAACAAAAAACCGTCCAACGGTAACAGGTAAATATAAACCTGGCTTTGCACTTGCATTTGGACTTGTAATTTTACTTCTTGGCTTTGCATTTTTATTACTTACTACACCGATGGCAGTGTTAATTTCATTTATTGGTGCCTTCACATATGTTGTTTTATATACGTTATGGACGAAGCGGAAATATACGTTAAATACTGTTGTAGGTAGTATATCAGGAGCAGTTCCACCTTTAATTGGATGGGCGGCAATTGATCCGTCTTTAAATCATCCAATTGCTTGGATGTTATTTTTAATTATGTTTATTTGGCAAATCCCACATTTCCTCGCATTAGCGATGAAGCGTGTTGATGAATATCGAAATGCAGGAATCCCAATGCTTCCTGTTGTACAGGGATTTGATATTACGAAACGTCAGATTATGATTTGGACAGTATGTTTATTACCACTACCATTTTATATGAGTGGGCTTGGAATAACATTCATGGTAATTGCAACATTGCTTAACATCGGATGGATCGCATTAGGGTTTTATGGCTTCCGTAAGCAAGATGACATCAAATGGTCCGTAAAAATGTTTGTTTATTCCCTGAATTACTTAACAATCTTATTTGTGTCAATGATTGTAGTTACATTCTTCTAAGACAACGACATGATTGGATTTCTTTACGTTGAGATTTACTTTACTTAACTATAAAGTACAATCTAATTCACAAAGAAAGTGGGGGTTGTTTGTATGAAGAAACAGTGGCGACTGCTTTCGTTCGTTTCACTGCTGGCTTTACTGTTAGGGGGATGCGGTAAAGCTTTTCAGTCTACTTTAATTCCGCAAGGGGAAGTAGCAAAAATGCAATATGATTTACTCTTGCTAGCGAGTGCAATCATGGTAGGAGTAGTACTTGTAGTTACTATTATTTTCTTATATGTAATTGTGCGTTTCCGACAAAAAAAGGGTGAGGAAGATTATATTCCAGAGCAAGTTGAAGGAAATCACAAACTAGAAATTATATGGACAGTTATTCCGATTATTCTTTTGTTAATCTTGGCTGTTCCGACTGTTACATATACATTCAAGCTTGCTGATGTAAGTGCGATGGAGAAAAAGAATATTGATAAAGATACTATCGTTGTTGATGTAACAGCGAATCTTTATTGGTGGGAATTTTCTTATAAATCAGAAAAAATAGTAACTTCTCAAGATTTAGTTATCCCCACAGGTAAGAAAGTGTATTTGAATTTGAAGGGTGCCGATATTAAACATTCGTTTTGGGTTCCATCTTTAGCTGGGAAAATGGATACAAATACAGATAATGTAAACAAAATGTGGTTAAAGGCAGATAAATCGGGCACTTATAATGGTTTTTGTACAGAATTTTGTGGCCCATCACATTCTTTAATGCAGTTCAAAGTGAAAGCTCTGGATGAAAGCGAGTACAAAAAGTGGCTTGCTGACATGAAGAAGATTGATGGGAAAAAAGAAGTAGCTTCTACAAAGGCGCAAGAGGGTCAAGAAATATTTAATAAAAGCTGTATTGGTTGTCATGCAGTTGGATCAAATGATAGTAGACCACCTTCTGCTCGTATCGCACCGAACTTAGCAAACTTTGCAGATCGCGATATGGTTGCTGGTATTGCCGAAAATAATGAAGAGAACTTAAAAAAATGGCTCAAAGATCCTGAAAATATGAAACCAGGTAATAAAATGACTGGTAAATATGGCAACTTAACGGATGATCAAATTAATGCATTAAATGCATATTTACAAACGTTAAAGATTGAAAAGTAAAGAGGGATCATTTGCGAAGGGGAGGTTGAAAACGTGAGTTCTGTAGCAAAAAAACAGGGGATGGGTGCTGTCATATGGGATTATTTAACGACAGTAGACCATAAAAAGATTGCCATTCTCTATTTAATTGCAGGTGGATTGTTTTTTGTAATAGGTGGAATAGAAGCACTATTTATTCGCCTGCAGTTAGCGATTCCAAACAATGCTTTTCTTGTTGGGGATGCTTATAATCAAGTATTAACGATGCACGGTACAACAATGATTTTCCTCGCAGCTATGCCACTCGTGTTTGCATTTATGAACGCCGCTGTACCACTTCAAATTGGAGCACGTGATGTGGCGTTCCCGTTTTTGAATTCGCTCGGATTTTGGTTATTTTTCTTTGGTGGATTATTTTTAAATTTAAGTTGGTTTTTAGGAGGAGCGCCTGATGCAGGGTGGACATCGTATGCATCTTTAGCTTTAGCCTCTAAAGGACATGGTGTTGATTTTTATGTACTCGGCCTGCAAATATCAGGTATTGGTACATTAATTGGAGGTATTAACTTCCTTGTTACAATTATTAATATGCGCGCGCCAGGGATGACGTACATGCGCATGCCGATGTTTACATGGACAACATTTGTAACATCTTCACTTATTTTATTTGCATTTCCACCATTAACTGTAGGATTAGGACTTTTAATGTTAGATCGTTTATTTGGCACAAGTTTCTTTAATCCGGCACTAGGTGGGAACACGATTATATGGGAGCATTTATTCTGGATCTTCGGTCATCCGGAAGTATACATTCTTATACTCCCAGCTTTCGGAATATTCTCAGAAATCTTCGCCACATTTTCGAAAAAACGATTATTCGGTTATTCCTCGATGGTGTTCGCGACAGTATTAATAGGGTTTTTAGGATTTATGGTATGGGCGCATCATATGTTTACTGTTGGTCTTGGGCCTGTTGCAAATGCTATCTTCTCAGTTGCAACAATGGCGATTGCAGTTCCGACGGGTATTAAAATATTTAACTGGCTCTTTACAATGTGGGGTGGAAGTATTAGGTTTACAACACCAATGATGTGGGCGGTAGCTTTTATTCCATCCTTCGTTATGGGTGGAGTTACAGGCGTTATGCTTGCTTCTGCACCAGCTGATTATCAGTTTCATGATAATTATTTCGTAGTAGCACACTTTCATTATGTAATTGTTGGTGGTGTTGTATTTGGTTTACTTGCAGGTGCGCATTATTATTGGCCACTTATGTTTAATAAAGTATTAAATGAAACGTTAGGAAAGATAACATTTTGGTTATTCTTTATCGGTTTCCATTTAACGTTCTTTATTCAGCATTTCCTGGGTCTAATCGGTATGCCGCGTCGTTACTACACATATCTAGAGGGGCAAGGATTGGAAATGGGGAATATGATTAGTTCCATTGGAGCAGTGTTTATGGCTCTTGGAACGATTGTTCTTTTATTCAATGTAA
This sequence comes from Bacillus cereus group sp. BfR-BA-01316, assembly GCF_022664195.1. Classification (NCBI taxonomy): domain Bacteria; kingdom Bacillati; phylum Bacillota; class Bacilli; order Caryophanales; family Bacillaceae; genus Bacillus; species Bacillus cereus group sp. BfR-BA-01316. The sequence goes on along the minus strand of NZ_JAKUGX010000007.1, from coordinate 59,313 downwards.
TAAAAACAACGGTATCAAAAGAAAAGGCTGGTCGTGATCCGTGGGATGCGCGTACGTTAGAGTGGACAATGCCAGCGCCTACACCGGAATATAATTTCAAACAGTTACCATTTGTTCGCGGATTAGATCCGTTTTGGATTGAAAAACGTGAGGGTAATAAAGAGATGACAGCAGCGGAACCGGTCGGTGATATTCATATGCCAAATTCTTCATTTTCACCGTTTATTATTTCTCTAGGTCTATTTATAGCTGCTTTTGGTGCAATGTATATGCAGGGTGGTAAAGATAAATTTTGGTTATTGGTAGCAATTATCGGTTTAATCATTACGTTTGGTACAATGTTCCTTCGTTCAGTAATTGACGATCATGGATATCATATTCATAAGGAAGATTTAGATGATAAGGGGGGCAAGGCGTAATGCATGTAGATGAGAAATTAACGAATGAAACATTTCCAGCAGAGCCTGAAAAAGCAACCCTTGAGGGGAAAAATAAGTTTGTTGGTTTTTGGTTATTTCTTGGAGGCGAAACAGTGTTGTTCGCTTCCTTATTTGGCACATATTTAGCGTTAAAGAACTCTACAAATGGTGGACCAACATCTCAAGAGATGTTTCAAATGCCGCTCGTTTTCATTATGACGATGCTTTTGTTAACAAGTAGTTTAACGAGTGTATACGCAATGTATCATATGAAAAATTTCAACTTTAAGAAAATGCAACTTTGGTTACTTGTAACAGTGTTGCTTGGCTTAGGATTTTTGGGGTTTGAAATATATGAGTTCTATCATTATACGCATGAATTTAAGCATACTATGAGAAGTAGTGCATTTGGTTCTGCATTTTATGCTCTTGTTGGTACACACGGGCTCCACGTGTTGTTTGGATTATGTTGGATTTTAACATTAATCTTTAGAAACGCGAAGAGAGGCTTAAATTTATACAACGCACCAAAGTTTTATGTTGCATCAATTTATTGGCACTTTATTGACGTAGTTTGGGTGTTTATTTTCACTGTAGTATATTTGATGGGAATGGTGGGATAAACAATGGCGGTTAAGCAAACGAATAATCCTAAGGTGGATCTTGTTTATCGGAAGAGAAAAAGTGCAGAGGAAATGAAGCACCAAGTTATTACATTTTCACTAATGATTTTTTTAACATTAGTTGCATTTGCAGCGGTGGCATATCCGAAAACATTTAGCCCGATTTTTTCGGTTCCATTTATATTATTGTTAGCAGTCGTTCAAGTTATATTTCAGTTATATTATTTCATGCATATGAGTCATAAAGGGCATGAAGCGGCGAGTTTCTTCTTATACTCTGGATTGTTAATTGGTTTATTAACAATATTAGCCTTTATGACAATTGTGTGGATTTAAACAGTGATAGTAGGGGGCTCTGATTTATCATAGCCCTCTTTGTATATGAAATATAAGGATTTTGAAAAGGTAGGTGTGGAAATGGAAAATTTATGGGTATTTGGTTTTCAAGCTTTATGGAGTCCGATTTTTTTATTATTTATGATCTCGATTCTTATTAGTTATTTTTTAGTTATTGGACCATATAGAACGCGATTTGAAAATGCGACGAAGGTAAGTAAGAAGCAAATTTTTTATTTTACGACCGGGATTGTTCTTTTGTATTTTGTAAAGGGAGGACCTATTGATTTAATTGGTCATATTATATTTAGTGCACATATGTTTGAGATGGCAGTAATGTATATTGCGGTGCCTCCGTTATTACTGCTTGGTATACCGGTTTGGTTATATCGTTATATTACTTCTTTTAAGTTCGTTCAAATTGTGATAAAGTTTTTTGCTAAGCCGCTTATTGCGTTGTTTGTATTTAATGGCCTGTTTTCCTTTTATCATTTGCCAATTGTTTTTGATGCAGTAAAACAAAATCAAATAGCGCATCCTATTTGCCTTGCTATATTGTTTTTTGCAGCAATGATGATGTGGTGGCCGATGTTAAATCCGCTGCCAGAATATCAAACTTTAAGTGATATTAAGAAGCTTGGTTACATGTTTGCTAATGGTATTTTATTAACGCCAGCTTGTGCGTTAATAATTTTTGCGACTGCACCATTATTTGCAACATATACAGATCCGGCCGCTTGGATGAAGGCAATGGAACTCTGTGTACCGGCGGGTACTTTATCAGATTTAAATATAACTGGGCCAGAATTTTTACATTGGATGCCGGTAGTACAAGACCAGCAAACAGGTGGTATCATTATGAAAATTGTCCAGGAAATAGTGTACGGTACGATTATCGGTTATGTGTTCTTTAAATGGGCACGTAGAGAGCGTGAAAAGGATAAAGAGCAGCTGCAAGAATTACCTCCTTATTTGCAGACGAAATAAAAACTAGCGCATCGTATTAATGCGCTAGTTTTTTTGTTATTCAATAATTTGAAATTCTTTCAACTCTTTTTCAATATTTTGTAGGAGTTGTTCGCTTTTTTGAAGTACATTCGTTGGGAAAATCTCATCATCTCCATATTCAACGCCATGAGGATAATAATGTTTTCCTAATAAGGGTGGCAATAGTTTTACTTGAGCGTGTCTGCCGCCGATGTCACCTTCAACAGCAAATCCTTGTACACGTAAATAATAAATATCCTTTAATATTTCAAATTTATAATCATATGTAACGCGTTCGTAATCCCATTGTCCAGCAAGTACAAAATGATTGTTTTCCATAATCTCAGTTAAAAGAGTTAAATCAACGACTGCATCATTAAAGTTTGTATTTGTAAATTGCATAGAATACCTCCTTCTTTTAATGTTAGTGCATTATTTTTATAATAGTATGAATAATAAGAAAGTGCAATTCATATTGCGAGAAAAGGGATAATCCAGACTTTTTTCGTGAAAATATGATATAGTGAAAAGAGTACGGTACACACAAAAAAAGGAAAGAAAAGGATTTGTGTATATCTCGATTTTATGCTTTGTTCAGGAGGTATATCGTTTGAAGAAATTATTGCGTATCGTAATGATTACATTTTTAATTTTAGCTGTTGATTTATACGGGAAGTTACTCGTGTCACAATATATATTAACCCCATCTCACTCTAAGCAAGAAAATAAAATTGTGAAAAAGAAGAAGCAAGTAAATGAAGAATCCACAGACACGGTTTTAAGTATGATCGGTGGGGACTCTGAGAATTTATTAGCGAAGTGGGGCGAACCGTCTCGAATAGAGCCGTCTGCTTATGGATATGAATGGTGGGTGTATAATCAAGATTTAGCCCAGTATGTTCAATTTGGAGTTGCTGAACGTAAAGTTGTAACGGCGTATGTTGCTGGTGAGCAAGTTAAGGTGGCTCCCTATTATATAAATGAAAAGTATGAAGAGGTATATAAAAAGAATCCACTTTCACATGAGATTTCATTAAAAAGAGGAAAGAATAGTTATCAATTTGAGTTATCTGATACGGAAGTAATGGAACAACCGCTAGTACCTGTAGAAGATGGATGGGCACAATTATATTTTGATCACTTTACACATGAGCTTGTTGGTCTTCGTTATATGGATGATGAGACGTTATTAAGACAAAGACCATATCAACTTGTTTATTCGGGTGAATTAATAGCGGAACAGCCGCTGACGCCAGAAAAAATGAAGCAAGTAGAAAATGGAAATATGCAACAAATTCTCGATTTAACAAATATTATTCGAAGTCATCATCAATTACCGTTGTTAACATGGGACCAACAAACTGCAGATGTTGCATTTGGCCATAGTAAAGATATGAAGGATAATAATTATTTTTCACACGATTCACCTAATTTTGGTGCGTTAGGAGATCGTTTGCAACGTGGGCAAGTGGCTTTTCAACTTGCTGGTGAGAATATAGCGGCGCAACATAGTGATGGAATTTCGGCGGTACAAGGTTGGTTAAATAGTGAGGGTCACAGAAAGAATTTATTAAATGAACAATTTACTGGATTAGGTGTTGGGGTATATGATAAATTTTATACTCAAAACTTTATCCGAAAATAAAATGAAACTTTAATCAGTGGGGGCGCATTCTTCACTGATTATTTGCCTTCATCAATCGGGCTTTAACGGGCAGTAAGACTCCCGCCTATTCGTAGAAGTTTAAGGTGGGAGTCTTACTGTCCACAAATAGGGAGATAAAAAGGTGCATGAATCGTCTGAAAATAGGCGAACCATGTGCCTTTTTTTTTCTTACAATATAGTAGATATACATGAAGAGGTGAGGATTATGCCAACAACAAAAGGGCCGTTACATCCATCGGTTCAACAGTTTAAAGAGTTTGTAAACCATCACCCTAAAATGGTTCACGAGGTTAGAAGTGGTCAAAAAACTTGGCAGCAATTTTATGAAGAATGGTACTTACTTGGTGAAGAAGATCAAATATGGACAGCGTATAGACCTGATGGAGCGCCTGCTTTTTCTTCGGTAAAAGAAAATAAAGAAGAAAAAGAAAATCGAACAGAAGAGGAAAAAACTGCTGATGTGATGGGGCAAATGCTTTCTTTCTTTAAAAAGCTAGACGTAGAACAAATGCAACATCATTTAGCAAATGTGACGAGTGCGATTGGTAGCGTGCAACAAGTTATCCAACAATTTCAAGGGAACCGTGCGCAGCAAGAACAAAGTACTTCTGAAAATAATCCTTTTTTCTTTCAAAAGGATTAGGGGGAAAGAGGATGAGAGCAGAGCTTATGGAGTTTATAAAAGCTGATGAGGATTTAGCTCGCTATATTCGGGAACAGCCATACTGGTACCGGAAATTGACGCGTAACCCAGAAGAAAAAGAAGCTTTTGAGTTAGCTGCCATGCAGCATTTCAAAAAAACGATACCAGATAAAGTGGAAAAATTTCAAAATCAATTGGCGGTTGCTTCAATTATGATTGATATGTTCCAGTATATGAAGCAGCAAAATACGACGTAATTGGAAGGGAAAACTATGTCCGTTATGCAAAACTTTTGTTACAATAGAATCGGATTATTTAAAAAAGGAGTTGCAGCATGACGGAAATTTGTTTAGTACGACATGGACAAACTGATTGGAACTTTCAAGAGATTATTCAAGGGCGCGAAGATATTCCACTCAACGAAGTTGGGAAGAAGCAAGCGAGTCAAAGTGCAGCTGCCTTGCAAGCGGAATCGTGGGATATAATTATAAGTAGTCCGTTAATTAGAGCGCAAGAAACAGCTAAGGAAATTTCTGGGGCTATTGGATTACCATCTATTTTATTAGATGAGCGATTTATGGAACGTAATTTTGGGGAAGCTTCTGGGAAACCAGTTGCGGCCGTTAGAGAGCTAATTGCAGAAGGTAATGTAGAAGGAATGGAGCAGGATGAAGAAATTGTAGAGCGCTGTTTTACGGCTTTACAAGAGGTTGCAGCAGCACATGGAGATAAACGTATTATCATTGTTGCGCATTCACATGCAATAAAAGCTATTTTACACGCAATTGCACCAGATGAAATTACATTTAAAACGCCGTTAAAAAACGCATGTATTAGCTACGTGAAAGAGAATAGCGGGAAATGGGATGTTCTTAAATATAATATTGCGGAGCATATTAGTGTATAAGAGTGCAAGGGGATTGTATGAAAAGGAGTTAGAATCATATCTTTCTTTTAGGTGAGACACTTCAATTAGTAGTTCTGTTCCAAATGTGTTATGATGAATACTCGGAGGTGTCTCTCATGATTGTAGCGACGCTGGAAAGCGTATTGATTTTAGATAAGGCAGAGCAGCTTGCAAAAGCGATTATCTGTTCAGATATAGCAGAAGATTATCGTAAGTATTATAAGGATTTACAAGAAGATATAGAAGTCCAGACGCTAATTCAGCAGTTTACAGCGATGAAAGAGCGATACGAAGAAGTGCAACGTTTTGGTAAATATCATCCTGATTATACTTTCGTTTCGACGAAAATGAGGGAATTAAAGCGTTCTGTAGATATGCATGATAAGGTTGCAGCCTTTAAAAGAGCAGAAACTGCTTTACAAAAGTTATTAGATGAAGTTAGTGTAGCAATTGGTTCTGAGGTGTCTCCTTCCGTTAAAGTTCCAACAGGAAATCCGTTTTTTGATGCGGGTGGCTGTGGCGGTGGTTGTGGTACCGGAGGCGGTTGTGGTTGTAAAAAAACGGGGTAATTTACCCTGTTTTTTAGAATATAGAAGAAAACGTATACAGAGTTTGTCCTTTAATGTCATAAATTTTTGATTGGTTTTCATAAAATATAAGAATATAAGTTTTTAAAAGGAGAAGATGGAGAAGATTATGTTCGGGCAACGACAAAGTATGATTGTTTATTTACATTCATTGAAACATGCCAAGATTTTAAGGAAATATGGTAACATTCATTACATATCAAAACGTTTGAAATATGCCGTTGTATATTGTGATATGGAACAAATTGAGCATATGATGCAAAAATTGAATAAACTTCCTTTTGTAAAAAAAGTAGAACAGTCGTATCGCCCATTTTTAAAAACGGAATTCGAAAATTCGCGTCCTGATCGGGCAAAAGAATACGATTATAGCTAAGTAAAAAAATCCCCTGCTAAATTTAGCGGGGGATTTTTTTACTTGAAATAACGTGTTATTTCATTGGAGGAATGAAATTGTTCATTCGTAAAATACCAATTAGATGATTAAAGAATAGTTCTTTTTCAGGGAAAGTTGTTGATGGTTTTACAGTAAAGGGAGTAACTTTTTTCCCTATTTGTTCCGCCATTTCTTCAAATAAAACGACACGTTTACTTTTTTTATTTTCAAGTACAGGAATGCCTTCACGACATATGTATAATGGTTGGAAATCACCAGTAGTTGTCGGTTTTAGTATTACAACAAGTGAACACACTTTTTTTTCGTTTTTTACAGTTTCGAATTGTAACATATGTGTTACACGTTCTTGGTTTGTTTTGGCAATTTCAAGTAATTCATATAAGTCAGAGTAGCCTTCTCCGAGTTCTATAAAGCGTTGAATCATATTTTTTCCTCCTCTTTCTTTTACTGTACCACCTCACTTTTTAAATGAAAAGTAGACAAATAAAAAAACCCTGCAAAGCAGGGCCCTTCTAATACTAGTATGTACTAGTAAGAAGGAAAAGGGAGAGGAGAAACCGGAGGAAGAACTTATGGGGAAACGTAAGTCTTCTCCGCGGTTGGCAACAACATCGAAGATGATGTTGTTATATTTATTTATGTCCAATCTAAATGAAGATATACATAATGAAATTAAAATTTATGTTAGGCTTTTTATTTTTCTTTTTTTTATTTTATGATAGGATAAAAAAGGTAAAGTGGAACTGATGTACATAAAGGGTTTTTGTTCGCAAATAGTGAGATGAATATGCAAGAAATAGCGAACGGTTATTTTAACTAAAGTTCTCTATAGGTTAAGTAACGAATTAGTGAAGAATTGTATGGTTTGGTAGCGGTTACCGACTTGAGATGGATTTACTGTAATCGCTCGATAGATTGAAATAAAGGTAGTGACAACAGATGAGAGTAGTTTCAGGAAAATGTAAAGGGCACCCACTTAAAGCGGTACCTGGTAATACCACACGTCCAACGACAGATAAAGTGAAAGAATCTATTTTTAATATGATAGGTCCTTATTATGATGGTGGTACCGCTCTTGATTTATTTGGTGGTAGTGGTGGTCTTGGAATTGAGGCCATAAGTAGAGGGATTGATAAAGCGATTTTTGTTGACCGAGATAGTAAGGCGATAAAAGTCATTCATCAAAATTTAGAAAGCTGTAGAATACAAGAACAAGCTGAAGTGTATCGAAATGATGCGGAACGTGCGGTAAAGGCGCTTATAAAGCGTGAAATATCATTCGATCTTATACTAATTGACCCTCCATATAAAGGTCAAAAAATTTTGTCTTTAATTAGTGTGATGGATCAACATGGATTGTTAAATAAAGATGGCATCATTATGGCAGAGCATGGGGATGACGTGGTTTTACCTGATTCTATAGGAGAACTTGTAAAAGTACGGGCAGAAAACTATGGGATTACAGCAATTTCGATTTATAAGTATGAAGGTGAGGGGACAGAATGACAAGTATAGCTATTTCTTCAGGGAGTTTTGATCCGATTACCCTTGGACATTTGGATATTATTAAAAGGGGAGCAAAAGTATTTGATGAAGTATATGTAGTTGTTTTAAACAATTCATCAAAAAAACCATTCTTTTCGGTAGAAGAACGCCTAGAGTTAATTCGAGAGGCGACAAAGGATATTCCGAATGTAAAAGTTGATTCACATAGTGGATTATTGGTGGAATATGCAAAAATGCGTAATGCAAATGCAATATTACGTGGTTTGCGAGCGGTTTCTGATTTTGAATATGAGATGCAAATTACTTCAATGAATCGAAAATTAGACGAAAATATCGAAACCTTCTTCATTATGACAAATAATCAATATTCATTTTTAAGTTCAAGTATTGTGAAAGAAGTTGCGAGATATGGGGGAAGTGTAGTAGACCTTGTTCCTCCGATTGTAGAGCGTGCTTTAAAAGAAAAGTTTCAAACCCCGTTAAAGTGAACGGGGTTTTTCTTTATAAATGCGTAAAAACAATAAGATAACATATAAATATAAACAAAATAAGGTGAAGATTGGTCCGTAGTGTATAAATGATGTCCAAATATCAGTTAGTGTGTAAGAATGATTCAATAAAAATACGGGAAGATCTTCTTGCATAGGCGAGAAAGAATGAACTTTTTCATAAAATGGTCCCCAAAATATAAAAGTGAAAATTGGAGCGAGAATACTTTGGATAATTCGTGCTAAAAAATAAGGTTTAAAGCGGATGTCTGTCTCTGCTAATATGCTTGCTACTTGTGCCTGAATAGAAAGACCGCTAAAAGCTAAAATGAAGCTTGTCACCATCGCTTGTTGAAGAAGTGTTGATTCACTTATTTGACTGATCATTTGGCTTCCAAGCGTCATTTCAAAAAAACCGGATAATATCGGAATACTAAATTCGGATGTAAGTTGGAAGAATGATAAAATATGTTGCATAATAAAAGAAAGCGCTTTTGTAATTTCGAAAACAGTAATCATTTTATTTAAAACAGAGAATAAAATAATAAACCCGCCAATCATGAGTAATGTTTGAATAGAAGAAACGATAGCGTCTCCGAGTAATTTTCCAATGGGTCTTTTTTCTTGCATCCGCGTTTGGTGGAGGACTGAGAATGGGTTTTGAAAAGCACGCTTTTCGGTACTAGGTTTGTCTTTTATGTAAGTATTGTTATTACCATAAAAGCGCATAAGTAATCCGACGGTAAAGTTACTTATATAATGTGCGGCCGCTAATACGATCCCTAATTTCGGATTATTAAAAAAACCGATAGAAACTGCTCCGAAAATAAAAAGTGGATTAGAAGAATTTGTGAAAGATACGAGTCGTTCCGCTTCAATTTGTGTTAGTTGATTGCTCTTGCGTAGTCTAGCGCTTAATTTGGCCCCAGCAGGGAACCCTGAAGCCATTCCTATTGCCCAAACAAACCCGCCTACCCCTGGAACGCGAAAAAGTGGTCGCATTAGCGGTTCTAATATAACACCGATAAATTTTACAACACCAATACTGATTAGAAGTTCCGCAATGATGAAAAACGGTAGTAGTGAAGGGAATACAACTTCCCACCATATATTTAACCCGCGAATTGAAGCTTGCAAGGCAGCTTGGGGGTGGAGTACAAGAGAAAAGGTTAAAAATAACATTGATATGGTAAGAAAAGCAGTTTTCCATTTTTCGTACATGTAAAAAAATCCCCCTTTGTCCCAAAAACGTTCATTTCAGTATACGTGGATATGTGGTGAATTTAGACCATAAGTATGAAAAAGGAATGAAAAAAATTAAAGGGTGAGAAAAATGAAGGAACCAAAAATCGGTTTAGCACTTGGATCTGGAGGTGCGAAAGGTTTTGCTCACATTGGGGTAATAAAAGTGTTAAGGGACGCTGGCATCCCTATTCATATGATAGCAGGTAGTAGTATAGGAGCATTAATAGGTACATTTTATGCAGCGAGTTGTAACGTTGAAAGGTTGTATAAATTGGCAGCTGTTTTTAAAAGGAAATATTATTTAGATTTTACAGTTCCTAAAATGGGATTTATTGCTGGAAAACGTATTAAAGATATGATTAAAATGTTTACATATAATAAAAATTTAGAAGAGTTAGATATCCCGACGGCTGTTGTGGCTACTGACATTTTGAAGGGGGAAAAAGTTGTATTTACAAGTGGCCCAATTGCAGAGGCAGTTCGCGCTAGTATATCTGTACCGGGGGTGTTTGTTCCAGAAAAAATAGATGGCCGCTTATTAGTGGATGGAGGGGTAATTGACCGTATTCCCGTATCGGTTGCAAAAGATTTAGGGGCTGATATTGTTATTGCTGTTGATGTGTCTCCAATTAAGGTGAATGGAGAGGTAACGTCTATTTATGATGTGATTATGCAGAGCATTGAAATTATGCAACATGAACTTGTGATGAATCGGCAAATAGCATCAGATTTAATGATGCGACCAGCTGTTGAACAATTTAGTTCGCGTGCTTTTACACATATTGAAGACATCATTCGGGTCGGAGAAGTGGAAGCAGAAAAACACATTTCAAACATTTATTTACTAATTGAGCAGTGGAAGGAGCAACATAATGTTTAAGCGTTTTCGGTTTATATATGCAATTTTAATAGGGGTTATATTGGCGATGCTACTTGTTTATGTGCGTTTGCCGTATTATGTGACAAAACCAGGTATGGCGGCGAAATTAGCACCATACGTTCAAGTAGATGGTGGAACGAAAGAGTCGGGTGATTTCATGCTTGTCACTGTCTCAATGGGACCTGCCAATGTGGTGAATTTAATAGCAGCGCAATTTAATAAATATACACACGTTTCGAAGGCGGAAGAAATATTGCAAAAAGGCGAGAGTGATGAAGAATATCAATTTCGCCAAAATTATGCAATGAAAGATTCGCAAAATGCAGCAATCTATAATGCTTATAAACGTGCAAATCGCTCTGTTTCTTTTGAAAATAAAGGTGTACTAGTTGCTGGTGTAGCGAAGGGTATGCCGTCAGAAGGAAAGCTTAAGCTTGGAGATGTTATAGTAGCTGTCGATGGAAAAACATTCGACAAGACGGAACAATTTATTGAGTATATGACAGGGAAAAAAGAAGGGGATACAGTAAATGTTGAATATAAGCGGGGTGGAAAACAGTTTAAAGAAAATTTAAATGTAAAGACAATCCCTAATGGGAATGGACGCGTCGGTATAGGGGTCTCTATCGTTACGGAAAGAGAGTTAGTAGTAGATCCGAAAGTGAAAATTGATTCCCATGAAATAGGGGGGCCATCAGCAGGGTTAATGTTTACACTAGAAATTTATAATCAGCTCGTTGAAGAAGATTTAACAAACGGACATGAAATAGCTGGAACAGGTACAATCAATGATAAAGGAGAAATTGGTCCAATTGGTGGTATTCAGCAAAAAGTAGTAGCTGCTAGTGATGCAGGAGCTGAAGTGTTTTTTGCGCCAAATGAAAAAGGTGTAGAGAAATCGAATTATAAAGATGCTCTTGAAGCTGCGAAAGATATTAAAACAAAGATGAAAATTGTACCGGTGGACACACTGGATGATGCATTAACGTATTTGGAAAAAATGAGTAAAACAAAGTAAACCTCTCTGAAGAAGAGAGGTTTTTCTTATAGGAATTTTTTCATTATTTCATCATAACGAATTGGATGATGCGTTGCGTCTTGTTTTAGCAGTTGTGTCCGCAAAGGTTCTTGCATTATGGAGAAATATACAGCATTTGATTTCCGTTCTATGTCTAAAGTCGGATGTTCAAATGTTTTTGTATGAGTAAGGATTGGAAGTTCTATTTTTTTCTTATTTCTAGAAAGATAAGTTTGTCCCTTTTGTGACATTCCGAGAAGACGGATATACGGCGCATGTTGCTCTATATTTGCTTTGTGTATTTCTTCCTTCGTTGTATTTGTTAAAATATGTGTACAAGCTCTTTGCAATCTAGTCCATGTATAACGTTTTGTTTTTAATGCTTCCATGAATGAATAGAAAGATGAACTGTTTTGTATTTTTGATAAAATACGATGCTCTAAACCTTCTTCCATTTCATATATATGTTGTAAGTCTTGAGAAGACATCGTCATAAGTTTGTATTTAAAAAATGAAAAGTATTTTTCCCAGTTATGTAACGTCCCGTAGTTTTGCTTGTAGTTTTCTAAAAGAGAAGCAGTCATTTTCGGGATAAAAGGCTCAATAGTTGTAGAGGAACTGTTTTCATTAAATAGCTGTTTGCGAATACTTGTTGCACTTGCAATATGTTGATCGTGAAATGTTTCATCATGATAATGAGAGGCGAATCTTTTTATAGTTTGTGCTTGCATGGAACTATTTTGTAAGAGAATTGCTTTAATGTACTGTAAGCCTAAAATGTTATTTGGTTGTGACATATCTACGTTTTTTTCGGGTGGTAAGATGTGTAGAAAGGCTTCAGATGTAGCTTTTGCATAACTATTACCTGCATTCATAAATTGCTTCACAAAACGATTAAAAGTCTCTTCTTCATTTTTTTGTATAGCGATGGTATTGTAGAAATTTTCAGTTTGTCCATCTTCGCTACCAAAACAAATTTCAGAAACACCAAGGGCGTTTAAAATCGAAATTGCGCCATTTGCGAAAGTTTCGGCCTTTTGTGTTGCGAATGCATAAGGAAGCTCTACAACAAGGTCTACGCCGTTTGTTAAGGCCATTTTAGTACGATACCATTTGGAGATGAGTGCGGGCTCACCACGCTGCAAAAAAGGACCACTCATAACGGCGATAATAATATCAGACTGTGTTAACTTTTTTGTTTGTTGCACATGATAAGCATGACCGTTATGAAAAGGGTTATATTCAACAACAATACCACTGGATTTTATGGTAATCTCTCCTTTCGATGTAGCATCTTTTTGGAAAACGTGATAATCTATATATTATTTCCTATGATGACTTCATTATAGTGTAAAGAAAAAACATTGACAAATATAAAATGGCTAGCTATAATTTTGTTTGTTGCCTTGAGGTGATATGATATGAAATGGTCCATCCATCAATTGAATAAATTGAGAAATAAAGGATTGACATTAAATGAAATGGTAGATGTAAGTGAGCTAAAAGAGGTCGAGAAAGATATTCGTGAAATTAATCCTGTTCATGTAACAGGAAGAGTTGATTTTGGCTCCGGTAAGTTTACGTTTCATCTACATATAACTGGAAGCATGGTTTTACCATGTTCTCGCTCTTTAGTAGATGTGACATTACCATTTGACATTAAAACAACTGAGGTGTTCCAAACTTCAGAAGAAGAATTTGAAACAGAAGCTGAAATTCATTGTTTAGAAGGAGAAGTACTTGACTTACTGCCCGTAATCAAGGAAAATATACTTTTGGAGATTCCAATGCAAATTTTCAGTGATGATGTTTCTGGTGGAGCACCGATGCAAGGTCAAGACTGGCAAGTGATTTCGGAAGAAAACAAAGAAAAGACTGTTGATCCAAGATTAGCAGGACTTGCAAAGTTTTTTGACAAATAATCGGAAGACTGGTTTAGGCCTTCATATGAAAATAACTATTTCTTTTAAGGAGGTGGGAAGAATGGCTGTACCTTTTAGAAGAACTTCTAAAACAGTAAAAAGAAAGCGTCGTACGCATTTCAAATTATCAGTACCTGGTATGGTAGAGTGCCCAAGCTGTGGTGAAGCGAAATTAGCTCACCGTGTATGTAAAGCATGCGGTACTTACAAAGGTAAAGAAGTAATCAGCAAGTAATTGCGAAAAATAAACGTAGAAGATATCTTCTACGTTTATTTTTTTTTGTCTTATTCTTTATTTGTTGTATTCTATCTTTTCTAGTAACTGCATATGCTTAATAAAAAATGCATAGGGAGGACTAGAGAGATGGCGACAACAAGACAAGATGCTTGGACTGATGATGAAGATTTGCTTCTGGCAGAAGTAGTACTCCGGCATATTCGTGAAGGTGGAACGCAACTTTCCGCTTTTAAAGAAGTGGGGAGGCATTTGTCTCGTACACCTGCAGCTTGTGGATTTAGGTGGAATTCTTACGTTAGAAAGCAGTATAAAGCACGTATTGAAGAAGCAAAGCAACTTCGTAAGGTAGAAAATTATGAAGTGAAAGAGACAACGGTATTAGAGCCAAAATCTATTACGTTGAATGATGTTATTGAATTCTTGCGAAATTATAAAGATGAAAGCTCTTTAATGGTGTTGCAACAACAAATTGAATCGTTACAAACAGAGAAAGAACGTCTTCTGGAGCGATTATCAGTATATGAGGAAGAATATAGAACATTACTGGATTATATCGATCAAAAAAGAAGTGTAATGGTAGCAGAAAGAAATGGTGCTCGCTCGAATGGAGAATTAGAAAAATTAAAGAAATAAAAAACAGCTGCGTAACAGCTGTTTTTTTTATTTCTTATGCAGATTCTTCGTTTGTAATCGCATTCAAATTTGTTTCTGGATGCCAAATATAAAAATCACCATCAGTTACTGATACTGGCTGGAAGCTTAATTTATCCCAAAAACCAGCTGACTGGATACGTGCTATCGTTTTAATTGGGAATTGTAGTTGTTTCGCATAATTAACAAGCATTTGTCCGAATCCTTGTTTTTGAAAAGTCGGCAATACTTCAAGTTTATAAAGTTCTAGGTAAGTACCTGTAATTTCAAATGGTTCTCCACCGTTCCTTTTCATATATAGACTCATACGTGCGATTAGCGATCCTCCATAATAAATACCGTAAAATGGAGACTCACTATCATTTTCAATAATGTTTGCTTGTAATTCTTCCAACATGGATAGTTCTTGAGCTCCGCACCCTTTAAATTTTTTAAATTCATCTAATGTTTTATAATTGATGAGCAAGCGTTCAACTTTTGGGAATCCCATTACATCACATCCTATTCTTATCTTGTTGAATGCAGAAAAGTTAAAATATTTATAATAATATTATAACTCATTTTTTAATTTTTATGAAGAAGATAGAATATTTCTTTCATTATTTTTTTGAGGATTTGCTAAAATAAGAATAGAACTATGTATATAGGTAGTATATACATAGTGAAAGAAGAGATTGCATTTGTTAAAAGATAATTGAATCCTCAACTATGTAATTGTAATTTAATAAGATGTAAAGGGGGAAGGGCAAGGGAACTTATATCACTTGTTAATATGAGTTCTTTGTGTGAAGATGAAAATTGGAATTGTTGGACCGGGAGCTATTGGTCTCCTATATACATTTTATTTACAAAAAAGCAATCAAGATGTTACGTTGTTTACAAGAAACGCTAAGCAAGCAGAAGAATTAAACTTAACGGGTGTAACTTGTATTAGGAATGGAGAACGTGAAACGGTATTTCCGTCTATTTTACCGATAGAAAGTATGCTGGATAAACAGTTAGATTATACATTTATTGCTGTAAAGCAATATCATATAACTGATATATTACCTTTTGTGCAGGGAGAATCGTCATTAATCTTTTTGCAAAATGGAATGTCACATCTTCACGTTATGCAAAAAATAGGAAATGAATGTATAGCAGTCGGGATTGTGGAGCATGGTGCAAAAAAAGAGGATGGACATACAGTTCATCATACTGGAATAGGTGTTACAAAGTTTGGTGTAGTGCGTGGTCAATCTAGTTGTTTTAAAAAGGTATTTAATTGTTTTCCTTTTGATTATTTTCCGATTCAGATAGAAGGTGATTGGAAGGGGATTATGCGTAATAAATTAGTAGTCAATGTATGTATTAATCCATTGACGGCATTATTGCGGGTTGAGAACGGAGAGTTAATTTCAAATCCGTTTTTTTATCAAATGATGGAGCGAGTATTTCAGGAAGTTGCATTTCTTATTAAAGAAGAAGATAAGGAAATGGTATGGCAAATGGTATGCCAAGTATGTGAAAAAACATTTCATAATACTTCATCTATGTTAGCGGACGTAAGAGCGAATAGACAAACGGAAGTTAATGCGATTGTTGGATATGTACTAGAAGAAGCTAAGGAACAACAACGATCTGTTCCGACACTTCGATTTTTGTTCAATGCAATAAGAGGAATGGAATTATAAGTGTTTTTCTTTGCTTTTACGTGAAACATTGACTACAATGTGGGTTGGTGAGAGAACAGGATACGAAAGGAAGAATTATATGGAGATAAAAGAAATCTCTGTTCCACTACAAGGTGTTGTAGCGGACTATATGAACGGTGAAAAAGAGATACAGTCATGTTTTGATTATCTGTTAACAGAGGATGCTTTTAAACAGCGTTTACATGATTTACGTGAGAGAGAGTTTTTCCGTCAAGATTTAGTAACGCATTTATTAGAATATAATACACAATTGCAAGCGGGAGAATTTACAATTCAAAATATAAAAGCGCTTGAAGATGAAAATACATATGTTGTTATAGCTGGACAACAAGCGGGGTTATTAACTGGTCCGCTTTATACAGTGCATAAAATCATTTCAATTTTACAGCTTGCAAAAGAAAAAGAAGAGAGCTTAGGGATTCGGATTGTTCCTGTCTTTTGGATTGCCGGTGAAGACCATGATATGGATGAAATTAATCATACATTTGTAACGAAAAATAAAAAAATAAAAAAGACCATTTTTCATGATCGTTATCCGAAAAAGGCAAGTGCTTCTGAGTCTGAGCTTTCTATTGAAGACTGTAGAAAATGGGTCGAAGAGATTTTTAAAACATATCCGGAAACGAATTTTACAAAGGATGTATTACAATTTGTTGATGATGCTTTAGGTAAATCGCATACATATGTAGATTTCTTTGCACGCCTTATTACGAAAATGTTCGCAAATTCTGGTTTAATTCTTGTAGATTCACATCATCCTGCATTAAGAAAACTAGAAGTACCGTTTTTACAACAAATTATAAGTAAATATAAAGAAATTCAGGTAGGACTTCATAATCAACAGGAAGTAATTAAGGAATTAGGATTTAAACCGATTATTGAAACGAAGACAAATGCAGTGCATATATTTATGGAAATTGATAATGAGCGAGTATTGCTTGAAGAGAATCAAGGGAAGTTTATTGGAAAAGATGGAGTACATTCATTTTCGTATGAAGAATTGATGGAAGAGATGGAAAGAAGTCCAGAACGTTTTAGTAATAATGTTGTAACGCGCCCTCTTATGCAAGAATATGTGTTTCCTACGTTAGCGTTTATTGGCGGTCCGGGGGAGTTAGCTTATTGGAGTGAATTACAACAAGTGTTTCATACTGTCGGTTTTCAAATGCCACCCGTCGTTCCGCGTCTTACGATTACTTATATGGAGCGAGATATAGCGACAGATTTATATGATTTAGATTTGCAAGAAATTGATCCATTTCTAAATAATATAGATAATCTGCGTGACAATTGGCTTTCTAATCAAATAGAGGAACCGATAGACGAGCGATTTATAGAAGCGAAAAAAGAAATAATGGATATTCATACATCATTACAACAATTCGTGAAAAAAATAGATCCAGGGTTAAATGAGTTTGCTGGGAAAAATGAACTGAAAATTAATGAGCAAATTGAACTGTTAGAAAGAATGTTGAAAAGAAATGTTGAGAAGAAACATGAGGTTCAACTGAATAAATTCCGCCGTTTACAATTTGCGCTTCGTCCATTAGGAGCACCGCAAGAACGTGTGTGGAATGTCTGTTATTATTTAAATCAGTTCGGTCTTGATTTTGTTGATCGAGTAATGGAACAATCTTTTTCGTGGGACGGAAAACATCATGTAATAAAACTATAAAATCTTGCTCTTTTGAGCAGGATTTTATTTTTATTCCGTTGAATTAACTGTGAAGTGAAAAATTTCTGAATTATCCATCTTGTGTTAATGTAATGAATCGCTATGTATCAGGTATATATATATGACAAAATAGCACAAAATGTAAACGGATTATTATCTTTTTCGACAGGTTTTTGTTTAAATTCCCGCAAAAAATGATAAAATTTAGTATATAATAAAATAAAATAGCGATTTGTATAGCATGCTACCTTGTTGGAAGTTAAATGAGTCGTTCTTTAGTAGCATTTCATCCTCTAGTAGTAAATTTTGTTTGTAGAGTGAGAAATGTATTTAACATAATTAATTGGAAAAAGAGTAGGTGCAGCAATGTTCAAACACGTAACAGTACTTTTGAAAGAAACAGTAGATGGCTTAGATATAAAGCCGAGTGGTACATATGTAGATTGTACACTGGGTGGAGGAGGACATAGTTCTTATTTATTATCTCAGCTAACAGATGGTGGAAAATTAATAGCATTTGATCAAGATGAAATAGCGATTCAAAATGCGAAGGAAAAATTTTCTTCTTATGGTGAACAATTTGTAACAGTGAAGAGCAACTTCCGTTATTTATCTGAAAAACTACATGAATTAGGTATTACAGAAGTAGACGGGATTTTATTCGATTTAGGTGTTTCATCCCCACAATTAGATACACCAGAGCGTGGCTTTAGTTATCATCATGATGCACCGTTAGATATGCGGATGGATCAAGATGCCCCATTAACAGCATATGAAGTTGTGAACAGCTGGTCATATGAACAACTCGTAAGAATTTTCTTCCAATACGGAGAAGAGAAATTTTCAAAGCAAATAACAAGGAAAATTGAAGCTTATCGCGAGAATAAGGCTATTGAAACGACAGGAGAATTAGTGGAATTAATTAAAGAAGGTATTCCAGCTCCGGCACGTAGAACAGGTGGACATCCTGCGAAGCGAGTATTCCAAGCGATTCGTATTGCTGTAAATGATGAATTAAAAGTATTTGAAGAAGCGTTGGAATCTGCAATTGATATGGTCAAGCCTGGTGGAAGAGTTAGTGTTATAACATTCCATTCTTTAGAAGATCGTATTTGTAAAACGACGTTTAAGCGAAATAGCACAACGCCGCAATTACCACAGGGACTACCGATTATTCCGGATGAATTTAAGCCGAAATTAAAGCTTATTACAAGGAAACCGATTTTACCTTCTGACATTGAATTAGAAGAAAATAATCGAGCGCGTTCTGCGAAGTTGAGAATCGCTGAAAAACGATAAAAAGGAGAGAGAGGTATGACTAATTTAGCTGTAAAGTATAAACAACAGGCGCAAGAAGAGGTACAAATTCAAACGCCACCACAGCAGATGGTTAAGCCAAAAGTTAAAACGAAAATTACAAGAATTGAAAAGCTATTGTACGTAACGTTTATTGGATTTTTATTATATGCCTGTGTAGCTTTTATTGGGAATAAAGCGGGTTTATATCAAGTTAATGTAGAAGCAGCGACGATAGAAGAAGAAATTGTGAAAAAACAAAAGGAAAATCAAGAATTGCAGGCTGAAGTAGAGAAGTTAAGTCGTTATGAACGTATCGCTGAAGTTGCAAAAAAACACGGGCTAGAAATTAATGCGAATAATGTGAAAGGCCTAAAGTAAGGCAAATAGGTGTGAAGAAAAGATGAAGAGAACTATGAACAAATTTCATACCAATAAGGGAGCAGGTTATTTTATGATATTTTTCCTCCTGCTCTTTTTGCTGTTATTAGCCCGATTTTTTTACATACAAGTAACAGGAACAGTGGACAATCATGATTTGAAAAAACTTGCTGAACAGAAACATAGTAAAAAAGGAGTTCTCGAAGCGAATCGAGGAACAATTTATGACCAAAATGGCCATGTGCTAGCGCAAGATGCAAATTCTTATAAACTTGTAGCCGAGTTAAAAGGAGCCAACGCGGTTAAGGATAAAGAGGATACTTCAAAGAAAATCGCAGGAGTACTCGGAAAAGATGAAGATGAAATTTTAGCTACTTTAAATAAAGAAGGCAAAAGTCAAGTGGAATTTGGAACATTAGGTAAGGACTTGACGAAAGAAAAGAAAGAACAAATAGAAGCATTGAAATTGCCGGGAATCTCTTTTATTACTGAAAATGCGAGAGTTTATCCAAACGGTGATTTCGCATCTTACGTCATAGGGCATGCAAAACCGAATGAAGATGGAATTTCAGTAGGTCAATTTGGCTTAGAACAGAGTTTGGATAAGTATTTAGGTGCTTCTAATGGAGAGGTAGCTTATACAGGGGACCGTAAAGGAGTATCACTTGACGGTGGGAAAGTGGATGTAAAAGCGCCTAAAAATGGAGATAACGTGTATTTAACACTTGATCAACGTATTCAAAGTTATTTAGAAGACGCAATGAAAGAAGCGAGCAAACATTATGAACCAGAAAATTTAATTGGAATTGTTGCGGATCCGAAGACAGGGAAAATATTAGCGATGTCTAGTAAACCTAGTTATGACCCTAATGATCGTCAAATTAAATATTTCTTCAATGACGCAATTGCAAATGCATTTGAACCGGGATCAACAATGAAGATTTTCACATTAGCAGCGGCCATTAATGAAGGTGTATACAATGGACAAGACTTTTATCAGTCGGGTACATATCAAGTTGGTAATCGGAAAATAAAAGATCATAACGGCGGTGCTGGATGGGGTTCTATTACTTTTGATGAAGGGGTAGAGCGCTCTTCAAACGTAGCGTTTGCAATTTTAGGTGATCAAAAACTTGGTCCAGATCGTTTCCGAAAATATATTCATAATTTTGGATTAGATGAAAAAACAAACATTGATTTACCTGGTGAAGGGTCAAATACAATTTTATTTGATCAACAAATACAACAAGTAACAACAGCGTTTGGACAAGGTTCTACAGTTACACCAATTCAACTTGTACAAGCTGCAACAGCGATTGCAAATGATGGGAAAATGATGAAACCTTATACAATTGATAAAATTGTTGACCCAATAACAGGTAAAGTACAGCTAGAGCATAAACCAGAAGAAGTAGGAAAACCTGTTTCCAAAGAGACAGCAGCGCAAGTAAGGCAATTACTAGAACGTGTTGTTACATCACCGAAAGGAACAGGAACTGCATATAAAGTTGATGGGTACTCAGTCGGGGGTAAAACAGGTACAGCACAAATTCCTGACGGGAAAGGTGGCTATATGACAGGAAGAGAGAATTATATATTCTCATTCTTAGGTATGGCACCGATGGACGATCCGCAACTTGTTGTGTATGTGGCCGTTAAACAACCAAAATTAAAAGATGATGAAAACGGGGCTAAACCTTTAGCTGATATCTTTAAATATGTAACGAAAAATAGTTTAGAGTATTTAAAGATTAAGCCAAATGAAATAAAGGATCCGAAGAAATATGTGAAAGAGCAACAAACTGTCGTTCCAGATGTAACCGGAAAAACGATGGATGAAGCGAAGAAAGCAATTGATAAAGCAAAACTTCGTCCAATCGTATTAGGTGAAGGGAAAGTGCAGCAGCAAGTGCCGAAGGCAACTGAACAAACATTAAAGGGTGATCGAGTCTTCTTAGTAGGAGATAAACCTACAATGCCAAATATACAGGGATGGGCACTGCGTGATGTTATGAATTTAGCAAAAACATTAAAGCTTAACTTAAAACCTTCTGGTACAGGATATGTAACGGAACAAAGTGTGGCGGAAGGAACATTGTTGCAACCTGGTACAGAATTAGGTGTAACACTCGTACCACCACTTGAACCGCAGCAAGAAGCGGAAAAGCCATAATGGTAATAGGGAAGAAGTTCTAATTAAATAAGTACAAGCATATATTGGAACAAGCTAGGCGTAAGGGAGGCTTGTTCCAATATGCGTGTATCAAATGTAACAGTTAGGAAACGACTTATTTTTATACTTATATCGGGTATACTCATTTTCACCATTATCGATATTCGTCTTGGATATGTGCAATTTTTTCTTGGAAATATGTTAACGGATCGTGCGAAGGATTCATGGAGTCGTAATATTACTTTTGAACCAGAGCGAGGGAAAATTTTAGATCGAAATGGTGTGGAGCTTGCTACGAATAAAAGTGCACCGACCGTCTTTGTTGTGCCGAGGCAAATTGAAAAACCAGCAGAGACTGCAGAGAAGTTAGCTGCAGTATTAGGTGTGGAAAAAGATGATATTTATAAGCGGATTACAAAAAAAGAGTCGATTGTAAGGCTTGATAAAGGCGGAAGGAAAATATCGCATGACAAAGCGAAAGAAGTACGCGGATTAAGTTTAAAGGGTGTGTACATCGCAGAGGATTCTATCCGGTACTATCCATTCGGTAATTTTTTATCACACGTATTAGGATTTGCGGGCAGTGATAATCAAGGGCTTATGGGACTAGAGAAATATTATGATAAAGAGCTAAATGGTGATAAAGGTCATGTGCGATTTTTTGCAGATGCAAAAGGACAGAGAATGCCTAACGTTGGAGATGATTTCAAAAAACCAGAAGCTGGCTTGAATTTAGGATTAACAATTGATTCACGCATTACGAGGATTATGGAAAGAGAAATGAATATTGCGGAATCAACGTATAATCCTGATGGTATGATAGCAATTGCAATGAATCCGAAAAATGGTGAAATTTTAGGTATGTCAAGTCGGCCAAGTTTTGATCCAGCAGATTTCCAAAGTGTTTCTCCCGAAGTATATAACAGAAACTTACCTGTATGGAGTACGTATGAGCCGGGGTCAACATTTAAGATTATTACATTAGCTGCAGCCTTGAATGAAAATTTGGTAGACTTAGAGAAAGATACGTTTTATGATGATGGAGCAGCTGAAGTCGGTGGAGCTAGATTGCGATGTTGGAAAGCTGGAGGCCATGGTAGCCAAACGTTTTTAGAGGTAGTTCAAAACTCTTGTAACCCAGGATTTATTGAACTCGGTGATCGTCTTGGTAAAGATCGATTGTTTAAATACATTCGCAATTTCGGGTTTGGACAGAAGACCGGAATTGACTTACAAGGTGAAGGTAGCGGGATTTTATTTAATTTAGATAAAGTTGGTCCAGTCGAGCAAGCGACGACTTCATTTGGGCAAGGTGTTTCTGTTACACCGATTCAACAAGTAGCAGCTGTAGCGGCCGCTGTAAATGGTGGAACTTTGTATCAGCCATATATAGCGAAGGAATTTATTGATCCGAAGAATAATCAAGTTGTCAGCAAAAAGACACCTGTTGCGAAAAGGGAAGTTATTTCCAAGGAAACTTCAGAGAAAGTTCGTTACGCATTAGAGAATGTTGTAGCGAAAGGTTCTGGTAAAGGGGCTTATATTGATGGATATCGTGTAGGTGGAAAAACTGGAACTGCTCAAAAGGTGAAAGATGGAAAATATTTGGATAATAACTATATTGTATCATTTATCGGTTTTGCTCCAGCCGACGATCCGCAAATTGTTGTTTATGTGGCAGTGGATAACCCAAAAGGAGTCACTCAATTTGGTGGAGTTGTAGCAGCACCTATTGTTGGGAATATTCTTCGTGACGCACTTCCTGCAATGGGAGTGGAACCGAGAAAAGAGCAAGTTGAGAAAGAATATAAATGGGGCGATACACCAACTGTGGAAGTTCCGAATTTAATTGGTATGAAAAAGAAAGATTTACAAACGCAACTTGTAGACTTGAAGCTTGATATAAGTGGTGATGGTGGGAGAGTAATTAAACAATCACCAGAAGCAGGAGCTAAAGTAAAAGAGGGTTCAAAAGTTAGAATTTACTTCGGGAATTAAAGGTAACTGATTGTGTTTTATGGTACAATTGGTGGAAGTGAGTTCTTTATAGAAAAATTGCTTTATTTGAGACGATAAGTGTCTCATTAATAAATAAATCTATTGATTAGACTATAGTAGCACTTACCTCCTATTTTTATATAACTAGGAGGTAATGTGTTACTTGCTAAAATAAGAGATAAATAAACAATGTAGAGAGGGTTTAGTGAAATGAAGTTGCATACACTTGTATCATGTTTGCATGATTTTCCAGTTGTTCCAAAAGAAAATCCAGAAATAACATCTATTGAAGCTGATTCACGTAAAGTGAAAGAGGGAAGCTTATTTATATGTATGAAAGGATATACGGTTGATAGCCATGACTTTGCTAAGCAAGCAGCCGCACAAGGAGCGGCTGCTATTGTTGCGGAAAGACCAATTGATGTTGACGTTCCAGTTGTACTTGTGAAAAATACTTTTCGTTCGTTAGCGGTTTTAGCTGATTATTTTTATGGCCAACCAACACACAAGTTACATTTAATCGGTATTACAGGTACAAATGGAAAGACAACAACATCGCATATTATGGATGAAATTATGCGCGCACATGGTCATAAAACAGGGCTAATTGGAACGATTAATATGAAAATCGGTGATGAAACATTTGAGGTGAAAAATACAACACCAGATGCACTAACACTTCAACAGACGTTTTCAAAAATGGTTGAACAAGGTGTGGATAGTACAGTAATGGAAGTTTCGTCTCATGCTTTAGATCTTGGCCGTGTACACGGGTGCGATTATGATGTTGCAGTATTTACGAATTTAACACAAGATCATTTAGACTATCATAAAACGATGGAAGAATATAAACATGCGAAAGGGTTGCTTTTTGCACAGCTTGGCAATAGTTATCATCATAATCGTGAAAAATACGCTATATTAAACAGTGATGATCCAGTGGCAGAAGAGTATATGAGAAGTACAGCAGCTACTGTTGTAACATACGGTATAGATGTTGCAAGCGACATTATGGCACGAGATATCGTAATGACGAGTGGCGGTACAACATTTACACTTGTAACACCGTATGAAACTGTAAATGTTACGATGAAATTAATTGGTAAGTTTAATGTATACAATGTGTTAGCTGCTACAGCAGCAGGTCTTGTTTCAGGAGTGAGCTTACAAACAATTATTGATGTAATTAAAGAGCTTGCTGGCGTTCCTGGACGTTTTGAAGTTGTTGATGGTGGACAAAATTACACAGTTATTGTTGACTATGCACATACACCTGATAGCTTAGAGAACGTACTAAAAACAGCAAAACAGTTTGCAAAAGGTGATGTATATTGTATCGTTGGTTGCGGTGGAGATAGAGATAGAACGAAAAGACCAATAATGGCAAGTGTTGCAACCGAATATGCAACTCATGCAATTTACACATCAGATAATCCAAGAAGTGAAGATCCGAAGGCTATTTTAGATGATATGGTAAATGATGCAAATGGGAATAATTATGAAGTAATTGTTGATCGAAAAGAAGCGATACGTTCCGCTATCTCGAAAGTGAAAGCAGAAGATATTATTATTATTGCTGGTAAAGGGCATGAAACGTATCAAATTATTGGTAAAGAAGTTCATCATTTTGACGATCGTGAAGTTGCTAAAGAAGCAATCACGGAGCGTTTAAACAACGAAGTGTAACAGCATGAGAGGAGGACTACATGTGCTTGAACAAGGTTTATTAGTAACGGCTGGGGTAGCATTCTTAATTTCTGTTGCCCTTTCGCCATTATTTATTCCATTTTTAAGAAAGTTAAAGTTCGGACAGAGTATTCGTGACGAAGGACCGAAGTCACATCAAAAGAAATCAGGGACACCAACGATGGGTGGTATTGTCATATATGTATCTATGATGGTGACTACGCTTATTATGGCGATTAAATTTAACAATTTAGGTGCAGAAGTATCATTGTTATTATTAGTTACATTTGGGTACGGATTAATCGGATTTTTAGATGACTACATAAAAGTAGTAAAGAAAAGAAATCTTGGTTTAACATCAAAACAAAAATTGATTGGTCAGCTTGTAATTGCTATTGCGTTCTTTTTAATTGGAAAAGGGCAAGCATTTCACACTTATATCATGATTCCGGGAACTGATGTTAAATTTGAATTAGGCTGGGCATATTTTGTTCTTGTATTATTTATGCTTATTGGTGGATCAAATGCGGTTAATTTAACAGATGGTTTAGATGGTTTATTATCAGGAACAGCTGCTATTGCATTCGGAGCATTTAGTATTATTGCTGTAGCTCAAGAACAATTTGGGGTAGCGATTTTCTGTATGGCAGTTGTAGGAGCTGTACTTGGCTTTTTAGTATTCAATGCGAATCCAGCGAAAGTATTTATGGGGGATACAGGTTCTCTAGCTTTAGGTGGTGCTATCGCAGCTGTAGCGATTTTGTTAAAACAAGAATTGTTACTCGTTATTATTGGCGGCGTATTCGTAGCGGAAACTTTATCTGTTATTATCCAAGTTATTTCGTTCAAAACAACAGGAAAGCGTGTCTTTAAAATGAGTCCATTACATCATCATTATGAATTATGTGGTTGGTCAGAGTGGCGCGTTGTTGTAACGTTTTGGTCTGTAGGATTTTTATTAGCTGTGCTAGGAATTTATATCGGGGTGTGGATGTAATTGAAAACTGTAACTGAATATCAAAATAAAAATGTTCTTGTATTAGGTATTGCTAAAAGTGGTTATGCAGCAGCTACTTTATTAAAAAAATTAGGGGCAAACGTCATTGTAAATGATGGGAAACCATTAGTGGGTAATGTGCTTGCTGCTGAGTTACAAGCGGAAGGAATGGATGTTATATGTGGTGGGCATCCGTTAGAATTGCTGGAGAGAAACATTTCACTTGTCGTAAAAAACCCAGGAATTCCATATTCTAATCCACTCTTAGTGGCGGCGAAAGAAAAACAAATTCCAATTGTAACTGAGGTTGAATTAGCATATCGCATTTCAGCAGCACCGTTTGTTGGGATTACAGGATCTAACGGCAAAACAACAACGACAATGTTAACGTTTGAAATGTTAAAAGAAGGACAAAAGCACCCAGTTATTGCGGGGAATATAGGTACTGTAGCTTGTGAAGTTGCACAATTGGCGAAAGAAAATGAAGTTGTCGTTACGGAACTTTCATCGTTTCAATTGATGGGAGTGGAATCGTTCCAACCAAAAATTGCAGCCTTTTTAAATTTATTTGAAGCGCATTTAGATTATCACGGGACGAAGAAAGAGTATGGTTTGGCGAAAGCGAATATTTTCAAAAACCAAACTGAAACAGATTATAGTGTAATTAACGCAGATGATGCAGATGTCATGGCGTTATCGGCATATAGTAAAGGACAGAAAGTATTATTTTCGACGACGAAAGAAATTGAAGATGGTGCGTATATAAAAGATAACGCTCTTTATTTTAAAGGCGAAAAAGTAGTTAAAGTAAGTGATATTGTTTTACCTGGTAAGCACAATTTAGAAAATATTTTAGCAGCAATGAGTGTTGCTAAATTACTAGGTGTTTCTAATGAAGCAATTACTGCTGTGTTAAAAAGTTTTACAGGTGTAAAACATCGCTTAGAATATGTAACAACGATTAATAATCGTAAATTTTATAATGATTCAAAAGCGACGAATATGCTAGCGACAGAAAAAGCATTATCTGCATTTACACAACCGATTGTATTATTGGCTGGTGGACTTGATCGTGGTAATGAATTTGATGATTTAATTCCATACTTTAAACATGTCAAAGCGATTGTAACATTTGGACAAACTGCACCAAAATTAGTAAGAGCTGCAGAAAAAGCAGGATTAGATGTAATTGAAAGTGTCGATACTTTAGATGATGCAGTAGTGAAAGCTTATGCTCATTCTACCGATGGTGATGTTATTCTTCTTTCACCAGCATGTGCAAGCTGGGATCAATTTAAAACATTTGAAGAAAGAGGAGACATTTTTATACAAGCTGTGCATAAACTTATATAAAGTAAATCAAAACATCAGTAGGCTAACACCTACTGATGTTTTGTTACATAGGGCAAAAGGTTCTGCCCAAAGAGGTGGTGTTCATGGGTAATGAAGAAAACGCCTGATTTTATTCTCATCATCGTTACACTTGCGTTGTTAACAATCGGAATGATTATGGTTTATAGTGCGAGTGCGGTTTGGGCCTCTTATAAAATGGGGGATTCATTCTTTTTTGCAAAAAGACAATTGTTATTTGCAAGTCTTGGGGTAGTAGCTATGTTTTTTCTAATGAAAATTGATTATTGGGTGTGGCGTACGTATTCAAAAGTAATTTTGCTAGTTTGTTTCGTTCTTCTTATTCTCGTTCTTATTCCTGGAGTAGGTCTCGTTCGTGGGGGGGCGCGAAGTTGGATTGGAATCGGGGCATTTTCTATCCAACCGTCAGAGTTTATGAAATTCGCGATGATTATTTTCTTAGCAAAATTTTTAGCGGAACGACAAAAATTAATTACATCTTTTAAACGAGGTTTACTACCGGCTCTTAGTTTTGTATTTCTTGCTTTTGGGATAATTATGTTACAGCCAGATCTTGGTACGGGAACGGTAATGGTTGGGACATGTATTATTATGATATTTATTTCGGGAGCAAGGGTCTTTCACTTTGCAATGTTTGGTTTGCTTGGTGCAGCGGGATTTGTAGGGTTAATTGCATCAGCGCCATATCGAATGAAACGCATCACATCATATTTAGATCCGTGGTCGGATCCACTCGGAAGTGGATTTCAAATTATCCAATCGTTACTCGCAATTGGACCTGGTGGTTTATTTGGGCTTGGACTTGGACAAAGTAGACAAAAATTTCTTTATTTACCTGAACCACAAACAGACTTTATATTTGCAATCTTATCCGAGGAATTAGGTTTTATTGGTGGTTCATTTGTGTTATTATTATTTAGTCTATTATTATGGCGTGGGATTCGTATAGCATTAGGAGCGCCAGATTTATATGGTACGTTTTTAGCAGTAGGTATTGTGGCGATGATTGCGATTCAAGTAATGATTAATGTTGGTGTTGTAACAGGACTGATGCCTGTTACGGGTATTACTTTGCCATTTTTAAGTTATGGTGGATCAAGTTTGACCTTAATGTTAATGGCAGTAGGTGTATTATTGAATATAAGTCGCCATTCTCGCTATTAAACCCTGTTTAAAAGACAGGGTTTTTCGTGTGTGTGTGAAAATACAATATGTATATAGAAATAAATACGATTGAATAAGAACAGGGAAGTGGAGGAATCAGTAGTGCGAGTATTAGTAAGTGGTGGGGGTACTGGAGGACATATTTATCCAGCTCTTGCTTTAATTAGAGAAATAAAAAAACTAAATCCAGAAGCAAGGTTTTTATACATTGGTACAGAGAATGGATTAGAGAGTACCATCGTACCGAAAGCGGGTATTCAGTTCCAATCTATTGTTATAAGTGGATTTAAACGAAAAATATCTCTTGATAATGTAAAAACAGTGATGCGTTTCCTAAAAGGTGTTCAAGATAGTAAACGATATATTCGTCGTTTTAACCCTGATATTGTGATTGGCACGGGTGGATACGTATGTGGGCCAGTTGTATATGCTGCGGCTAAATTAGGTATTCCGACTATTGTACATGAACAAAATAGTGTACCTGGTGTAACGAATAAATTTTTAAGTCGTTATGTCGATAAAGTTGCAGTTTGCTTTGAAGCAGCTGCAGAACATTTCCCACAGTCAAAAGTGGTTATGACAGGTAATCCACGTGCATCAGAAGTAATGGACCAAAATGGAATGAAAGGAAAACGTTCGGTAGGACTATCCCCTTCTAAAAAATCCGTGCTTATTTTTGGTGGGAGTCGCGGGGCTAGACCGATTAACGATGCTTTTGTAGAAGCGATTGAACAATTTGGGAATAAAAGTTACGAAGTATTATATGTAACAGGCGAAGTACATTATGATAAAGTTATGGAAGCCGTGAAACAAAAAGGGAATCCGAATAATGTTATTATTAAACCTTTTATTCATAATATGCCAGAGGTACTGACGGGTGTAGATCTTGTTGTTTCAAGAGCAGGGGCTACAACGCTTGCAGAATTAACAGCGTTAGGAAAGCCAAGTGTATTAATTCCAAGTCCGTATGTAACAAATAACCATCAAGAAAAAAATGCACGATCAGTTGTTGATAAAGGAGCAGCTAAAATGCTACTTGAAAAAGATTTAACATCTGAAACGCTTATTCGTGACATTGATGAGATTTTATTGGATACACAAACATTACAAAATATGAAACTGGCTACTAAGCAACTTGGTATTCCAGATGCAGCAAATAAGCTATATGAAGTAATGAACAAGCTTATTAAAAAATAACATTAGGTGAACGCCCTGCATATTACTGTAATAAGGAGACTTAATATGGGGGAGATTGTCTATGGAACAATTAGTAAAAGAGCTTTTAGAAGCAAATGTTGGTCGCGTGTTAGTTAATGAACCGTTAGCGCGTTACACGACTATGAAAATAGGCGGACCAGCTGA
The DNA here is from genome assembly GCF_022664195.1 of Bacillus cereus group sp. BfR-BA-01316. Lineage (NCBI taxonomy): Bacteria > Bacillati > Bacillota > Bacilli > Caryophanales > Bacillaceae > Bacillus > Bacillus cereus group sp. BfR-BA-01316. The sequence goes on along the minus strand of NZ_JAKUGX010000007.1, from coordinate 29,003 downwards.
TATTTTAATTGTGCCAAAGCATGTTGCTGGTATTGAGAAGACGCTAGAGTTAGTAAAGAAGTACAAGACAGGGTGGACTGCAATTGGTCGTGGTTCAAATCTTCTCGTATCTGATCAAGGTATAGAAGGTGTGGTTATTCGTTTAGGAGAAGGATTAGACCATTTAGAAGTCGAAAAACATAGAGTAAGAGTTGGTGCTGGATATCCCCTTATTAAATTGTCAACTTTACTTAGTCGACAGGGATTAGCGGGCTTGGAATTTGCAAGTGGTATTCCAGGAAGTGTTGGCGGTGCAGTGTATATGAATGCAGGCGCTCATAAGTCCGACATATCGAGTGTATTAACGAAAGCTCGTATTTTGTTTGACAATGGAACAATTAATTGGTTGACGAATACCGAAATGGGATTTTCTTATCGCACATCTGTATTGCAAATGAAACGCCCTGGTATTGTTTTGGAAGCTGAATTCCAATTGGAGGTAGGCGAACGCGAGGAAATTGTAAGAAGCATGCAAAAGAATAAAGAGTATCGCCGTGAAACGCAGCCTTGGAATCACCCTTGTGCAGGAAGTATATTTCGAAATCCAGTCCCATATTTTGCAGGAGATTTAATAGAAAAATCAGGGCTTCGTGGCTATAAAATAGGTGGAGCTCAAATTTCTGAAATGCATGGGAATTTTATTGTTAATACTGGTGTGGCTTCAGCGCAAGATGTATTAGACTTAATCGTATTGGTAAAGCGTACAATTAAGGATAAATTTGGTGTTGATATGCATACAGAAGTAGAAATAATTGGAAGATAACGGTTGTTCGTTCCGCTCATTATCATTTATGTTATAATAAGAAGATAAGAACGGCATGAGGAACATGCCGTTCTTTATGTTACATAGGGGGATCGTACATGAAAAATAGTAAAGTGATTGAACTACAAGATCGTGTACCAAAATTAAAGAATCAAAAGAACAAGAATACGAAACCTGTTAATCATCGGTTAATTTTATACATATCGATTTTATTTTTATTAGTACTCTTTTTAATTTATTTTCGGTCTCCGCTTAGTAATATAAAAAAGATAAGTGTGTTTGGAAATCATTATATGACAGATGAACAAGTTATGAAGGAATCAGGTGTGACATATGATACGAGTTATTTCCGAGTAACAGCACATAAAGCAGAAGAAAACTTAACGAAACGAAAAGAAATTAAAGAGGTAAATGTAAAAAAACGTTTCCCAAACAAAATTGATGTTCATATCGAAGAATATTTGACAATTGGCTATATAAACAAAGATGGGAAATTACAACCGTTATTAGAAAATGGGAAAACACTCGATGTACTTCCGAACGGAAAACTTCCAGTTGCAGCACCAATTTTTGAACCGTTTAAAGAGGAAAAAATGAAGGAATTAATTGCAGAACTAGAAAAATTAACGCCGACTATTTTAAGGTCTATTTCTGAGATTCGTTATACACCAACGAACGCAAATGAAGATCATCTTACTTTATATATGAATGAAGGATATGAAGTGAGCACCACTATTCAAAATTTCGCAAAGCGAATGGAAACTTATCCACTTATTTTAAAAACAATTGAACCTGGTAAGAAGGTTTTAATTGACTTAGAAGTGGGTGCATATACGAAGGAACTAGGTGCTGAAGAAAAGAAAGAATAGAATGATAGTTTTTACTGCGTTATTACGTATGAAATGAAACAAACGTTCTTTTATATGGATGCTAATTTGCAAGAATGCTTAATTTGATGAAAAAAATGTAAATTTTCTTAGATTCATACTAGGATTGGTACAAGTTTCACTTTTCTACAAGTACATCTTAGTGTAGACTTATACTTGGCGGTAATCTTTACACTTGAAATATAATTATTTCAAGATAGAGCAGTTATTCACAGGTTACTGCGATATTCTTAAATGAATGTTAAATAAAAATAAGAAAAATATAAGGTTAAAAAAGGGAAACGTATAAAGACGTTGAATATTTTTCTTATAAATAGTAAAGTTGCGATTGTTGTTCCATATATTGAGTTGTATGGTATAAATAAAGAAGGAGGTGCCAAAGAATGAACAGCAATGAAATATATGTTAGTCTTGACATCGGTACATCCAATGTTAAAGTCATCATTGGTGAAATGGTTAATGACAGCTTAAACATTATTGGTGTTGGAAACGTAAAATCAAATGGTTTGAAGAAGGGATCGATAGTTGATATAGATGAAACTGTTCGATCAATTAAAAAAGCAATTGAACAGGCTGAGCGCATGGTGGGTATCCACATTGAGCAAGTTGTAGTAGGTGTCAATGCAAACCAGGTACAGTTGCTCCCGTGTCACGGAGTAGTCGCTGTTTCAAATGAAGATCGTGAAATCGGGAATGAAGATGTCTTACGCGTTCTAGATGCAGCGCAAGTTGTGTCAATTGCTCCTGAACGTGAATTTATTGATGTGGTACCTCGACAGTTCATTGTAGACGGTCTTGACGAGATTAACGATCCACGCGGGATGATCGGTGTAAGATTAGAAATGGAAGGTACACTTATTACAGGCTCGAGAACTTTACTACATAACCTACTTCGTTGTGTAGAAAAAGCAGGTCTTGAAATTGTTGATATTTGTCTGCAACCTTTAGCGGCAGCGACAGTTGCGTTATCTTCGGATGAAAGAAATAGAGGGGTAGCCCTTGTTGATATGGGTGGAGGATCTACGACCTTATCTATTTTTAAAGATGGAGAGTTGCAAGCAACGAGCGTATTGCCATTAGGTGGAGATCATATAACGAAGGATATAGCGATTGGGCTGAAAACTTCAACAGAAAATGCAGATCAAATTAAGCTGAAATATGGACATGCTTTTTATGATACAGCATCTGAAGAAGAGATGTTTACGGTTCCTATTATGGGAAGCGATCAAACAGAACAATATTCTCAGTTGGAATTATCGGATATAATAGAGGCTCGTGTAGAGGAAATTTTAATGTTTGTTCAAGATGAAGTGCGTAAGTTAGGAGTAAAGCAAGTAGCTTCTGGATATGTACTAACTGGTGGGATAGCTTCTATGCCAGGTATTCTTGATCTTGCATACGATATTTTACATGAAAATGTTCGTATAGCAACTCCTGATTATATTGGTGTTCGTGAGCCTCAATATACAAGTGGAGTTGGATTAATTAAACATTCTTATCAAAAAGCTAAATTACGTGGGAAAAATGTGCAGGAAAAGCAAGAACATTTTGAACCAGTACCAGCACCAATGCCGGTACAACAGCAACCTGCGAAACAAAAAACTCGTAATCAAAACAATACTAATCAAAATGATGACCGTATGATGTCAAAAGTAAAACGTGTATTCCGTTATTTATGGGATTAAAATTGGACACGAAAAATGAGGTTCTAGGGGGATTTCGACATGTTAGAGTTTGATACTACTCAAGATCAATTAGCGAATATAAAAGTTATCGGTGTCGGCGGTGGCGGAAACAATGCTGTAAACCGTATGATTGAACACGGTGTACAAGGTGTAGACTTTATCGCTGTGAATACTGATGCACAAGCATTAAATCTATCAAAAGCTGAAACGAAAATGCAAATTGGTGGAAAATTAACGCGTGGACTTGGTGCAGGCGCAAACCCTGAAGTAGGGAAAAAAGCTGCAGAAGAAAGTAAAGAACAGATTCAAGAAGCGCTTCGTGGCGCGGATATGGTCTTCGTAACTGCTGGTATGGGTGGCGGAACTGGAACTGGTGCAGCTCCAGTTGTTGCTCAAGTTGCAAAAGAACTAGGCGCGTTAACAGTTGGTGTTGTAACACGCCCATTTACATTTGAAGGGCGTAAACGTGCAACTCAAGCTGCATCTGGTATTGCGTCATTTAAAGAAAATGTAGATACACTTATTGTAATTCCAAATGATCGCTTATTAGAGATTGTTGATAAAAATACGCCAATGTTAGAAGCGTTCCGTGAAGCAGATAACGTATTACGTCAAGGTGTTCAAGGTATTTCTGATTTAATTGCTACACCAGGTCTAATTAACTTAGACTTTGCAGACGTAAAGACAATTATGTCTAATAGAGGTTCTGCTTTAATGGGTATCGGTTCTGGTAATGGTGAAAATCGTGCTGCTGAAGCTGCGAAAAAAGCGATTTCTAGTCCATTACTAGAAACATCTATTGATGGAGCTCAAGGTGTTATTATGAACATTACGGGCGGCGCAAACTTAAGTTTATATGAAGTACAAGAAGCAGCAGACATTGTAGCTTCAGCTTCGGATCCAGAAGTAAATATGATCTTCGGTTCTGTTATTAATGAAGGATTAAAAGATGATATCGTTGTCACTGTAATTGCAACTGGTTTTGATGATAGTGCTTCGATGCAGCCACCAAAACCAATTATCCGTCCGACTGCGAATCATTCACAACAGCAACAACAGCCAGTAGCTCAACCTTCAAAACAACGTGAAGTTAAGCGTGAAATGAAACGTGAAGAGCCGGTTGTGCATGATCGTCATACAGATTCAGATGACATCGATATTCCAGCATTCTTACGTAACCGTCGTAGACGATAAAAGAAAAGGAGCTTTCATGCTCCTTTTTTTGTTGTCTAAATGGAAAAGATCTGCTAAGCAGATCTTTTTTTATTATTTTGCATATGGAGAGTCCAGTCCTATTTTTAAGCTATAAGCTGTGATAAATAAAGTGAAAATTTAATTAGTTGGGGTTGTTCATCCAAAAATGATTGTTAGCCCGACTCCCACTTAACTTCTGTACTTTTGTATAGCTGAATTTTGAGGCAGGGGTCTTACTGCCCGCAAATAGCAAGATAAATTTTGTATATATATATAATTCAATTATTATGTATACAAGTAAGAAATTTATATTATTCTATGAAAAATACACTTTTATTTTTTACCGACAGATTATGTCTAGAAATCACAAAATAACAAAAAAATCCCTCCACCAATTGACACACTTTCCTATTGGATATGCATTATACTAGTCTCAACTTAAAAAAAGAGGTGAATTGTTTGGTTGTTTACGCCGACATTGTTTGGTTGTTAAACGCCTGCATTGATTTTCTTTTACTTTTATTAACAGCCACCGTGTTAAAAAAGAGAATCAAAAGATGGAGGCTTGTGTTAGGGGCATTTATAGGTTCAACTATTGTTATTTTCGCCTTTACGCCTTTTGCTTCTATGATGACACATCCAATTATGAAACTATTGTACTCGTTACTTATTGTGTATACAGCATTTGGGTTTTCGACATTTAGAAATTATGCACAAACTGTTTTTACTTTCTATTTTGTAACCTTTATGGTTGGTGGAGGATTAATTGGAACGCATTACTTTTTGCAAACGAACGAAATGGTAAATGGATTAGTTCAATCTAAATCAGTTTCTTACGGTGATCCAATTAGTTGGTTGTTTGTTATTTTTGGTTTTCCAGTAATTTATTATTTTTCTAAAAAGCGTATAGAAAGCGTAGAGGTCACAAAGATACACTATGATCAAATCGTGAAAGTGAAAATTCAATTAGCTGGAGAGGAACTAGAACTAGCAGGCCTAATTGATAGTGGGAACCAACTTTATGACCCGTTAACGAAAACACCCGTTATGATTATGCATATTTCATCATTAGAACATTGTTTGCCAGCTTGGTTAACAGAACAAATTTATTCCAAAACAGAAATTCCTCAAATACCAGAAAATGATTCTGGATGGGCGACGAAACTACGTTTAATTCCTTTCCGAGCAGTAGGAGTAGAGAATCAATTTTTATGGGCAATTAAGCCAGATTGTGTGCGAGTTTATCATGAAGGTAGTTCGATTGTTGTAAACAAAGTACTGATTGGATTAAATACACAACAATTATCTACCAATGGAGAGTATCAATGCATTGTACATCCGAAAATGTTGATTTCGCAAAAGATGGTAATTGCTTAATTATGAGAGGCGGGATAATATGGTGAAATTTAAATTTTATTTGGTATACCTTTGGTATAAAGTATTGCTGAAATTAGGAATTAAGACCGATGAAATTTATTATATTGGCGGAAGTGAAGCGTTGCCACCGCCGTTAACGAAAGAAGAAGAGGCAGTTCTTTTGAATAAATTACCAAATGGAGATCAAGCTGCGAGGTCGATGCTTATTGAACGTAACCTACGGCTTGTTGTATATATAGCAAGAAAATTTGAAAATACAGGGATCAATATTGAGGATTTGATTAGTATAGGAACAATTGGTCTTATTAAGGCAGTGAATACATTTAATCCAGAAAAGAAAATTAAATTAGCAACATATGCATCTCGTTGTATAGAAAATGAAATTTTAATGCATTTGCGTCGAAATAATAAAAATCGTTCGGAAGTTTCTTTTGATGAACCGCTTAACATTGATTGGGACGGAAATGAACTGTTATTATCAGATGTTTTAGGTACAGATGATGACATTATTACAAAAGATTTAGAAGCTACTGTAGATCGTCATCTTTTAATGAAAGCATTGCATCAATTAAACGATCGTGAAAAACAAATTATGGAGCTTCGGTTTGGACTCGCTGGTGGCGAAGAGAAGACACAAAAAGATGTGGCTGATATGCTTGGAATTTCACAGTCTTATATTTCTCGTTTGGAAAAAAGAATTATAAAAAGATTACGAAAAGAATTTAATAAAATGGTGTGAAGAATAAGACCAGTCGGTATCTAGACTGGTCTTATTCTCTTTTTGTGCATTAGGAAATATGATGTTTGTGAAAAACGATGGAAAAACCGTATGCATAAAATCCCCTTCAAAGGAAATACTTTACACTGTACAGCAACTCCCGATAGGAGGGAACACTTTGACGAGAAACAAAGTAGAAATTTGCGGTGTTGATACAGCTAAACTTCCAGTACTAAAAAATGAAGAGATGCGTAAATTATTTCGTGAAATGCAAAGTGGAGAGATAAGCGCCAGAGAGAAATTAGTGAATGGAAACTTACGTCTTGTACTGAGCGTCATCCAAAGATTTAATAACAGAGGAGAATATGTTGATGATTTATTTCAAGTTGGTTGCATTGGACTTATGAAATCCATTGATAACTTTGATTTAGGCCAAAATGTAAAATTTTCAACGTATGCTGTGCCGATGATTATTGGGGAAATACGCAGATATTTGCGTGATAACAATCCAATTCGCGTATCTCGCTCATTACGAGATATTGCGTATAAAGCGTTGCAAGTAAGAGAAAAATTGATTGCTGAAAATTCAAAAGAACCAACAGCAATGGATATTGCCAAAGTTCTTGAAGTGACACATGAAGAAATTGTTTTTGCGTTAGATGCTATTCAAGATCCAGTTTCATTATTTGAACCGATTTATAATGATGGAGGAGATCCTATCTTTGTTATGGATCAGTTAAGCGATGAAAAACAAAAGGACGAGCAGTGGGTTGAAGAACTAGCGTTGAAAGAAGGGATGAAGCGTTTAAATGATCGTGAGAAAATGATTATTCGAAAACGGTTCTTCCAAGGAAAGACACAGATGGAAGTTGCCGAAGAAATTGGGATTTCTCAAGCACAAGTATCACGTTTGGAGAAGTCTGCTATTAAGCAAATGAATAAGACGATTCAAGGATAAAGGACCTCACCAGTTATGGTGAGGTCTTTTTTATATATAATATTTTGCGCTCATAGTAGAGTGGGTAGGTTCATATAATGAAAATAAAATGGATGTTCTATTAGTAGCGGTTATATACTGTTTATCCGCTTCGAAATTCGGCTGAAGTAAGAAGTTAGATGGAAGCGGAGCTACCCGTGAAAGTCCGATTAGCATGGACTAATAATCAGTAGGGATGGGAAAAATCCCACTGATTAAGGTTTCACTTTATTTGAGAGCGTACTTACGATTCATGATATAAGGGAGAGGATGAATATGATACGAGTTTCGGAGTTTCAAATGAAGGATGTTGTAAATATTTCAGATGGAAAAAGGCTTGGAAATATTGGAGATATTGATTTTGATATAGACACAGGGAAGATTAGGGCAGTTATTATTTCCAAGCAGACACGTATGCTAGGACTCTTTGGAAAGGAAGTAGAATTTGTGATTCCTTGGGAGCAAATTATGAAAATTGGGGAAGATGTCATACTTGTCAGAGTAGATAATATTAATTCTGTAACAGAATCAATACAAACACCGACAATTTCATAAAGAATATTACAAATTCCTCTTTTTTTTCAGTTGTCATTATGAAAAAATAAAAGTATGGTAAAATAGACAGGAAGTACCATGCTTTTTTCTATTATTTTAATTAAAAGGAGCCGCTTTTATGAGAGAACCATTTAAATATGTGGACGGTATACTGTATTTACAAGCGTGGAAAGAACTTGGAAACATTACTGTTGGATTTACGACAAAAGATGGTGGCGTAAGTACAGGCTCCTTTCATGCGATGAATTTAGGATTACATGTGAATGATATCGTGGAGAATGTTCATGAAAACAGACGCATTTTAGCGAATAAGTTACAAAAACCATTAGAAAAATGGATTTGCTCTGAACAAGTTCATGACCATCATGTTGAGAAAGTAGGAGTGCAAGAAAAAGGGAAAGGCATTTATTCATATGAAGACGGTATTCCAAAAACGGATGGCATTTATACGACTAACAAAGATGTTCTCTTAACATCTTGTTACGCTGATTGTGTTCCGCTCTATTTTTATGCACCATCACATGATATGATAGGACTTGCGCATGCTGGGTGGAAAGGGACTGTAACAGAGATTGCGAAAGAAATGATTCAAAAGTGGAATGCAGAAGGTGTTTCAAGTGATGAAATTCATGTCGCGATTGGTCCTGCAATCGGATCATGTTGTTATGTTGTTGATGATCGTGTATTAACAGCAACACAGCAAGTAGTAAACGGATCTGTTCCCTATAAAGTAATTTCTGATGGTCAGTATGCAATTAATTTAAAAGAAGTTAATCGTATATTATGTGTACAAGCAGGCATAAAAGAAGAACATATTGTAATGTCATCTCTTTGTACAAGCTGTGAAGAACAATTATTTTTCTCTCATCGTCGTGATCAAGGTAAGACGGGGAGAATGTTGAGTTTCATAGGTTTTAAGGAGGAGTGAAGTAAGTGACAGTGCAAGGGAATTTAGTAGATGTAAACGAAGCAATTAAAGAATCTTGTGTACGAGCTGGACGTTCGATGAAAGATATTAAGCTCGTTGCAGTTACAAAAACTGTAGGAATTGAAAAAACAAGCGAAGTAATTGAAGCAGGAATTATTGATTTAGGTGAAAATAGAAATGAAGGTTTCTTACAAAAATACGAGCATTTCGGTTCAAAAGTGAATTGGCATTTTATTGGATCATTGCAAACGAGAAAAGTAAAAGAAATCATTAATGAGATTGATTATTTACATTCATTAGATCGTCTTTCGCTTGCAAAAGAAATTCAAAAACGTGCTGATAAGAAAGTTAAATGCTTTATTCAAGTGAAAACATCATCTGAAGAATCAAAGCAAGGATTGGCGATAGAAGAAACAATTTCTTTTATTCAAAGTTTGCAAGAATTGGATAAGATTGAAGTGGTAGGATTAATGACAATGGCTCCGTTTACAGGAGAAGAGGAAGAGATTCGTCGCTGCTTTAAGGAATTGCGCATGCTACAAACAGAGGTGCAGGAGCTAGAATTATTACATGCACCATGTAAAGAATTATCAATGGGAATGTCAAATGATTACACGATTGCAATTGAGGAAGGCGCTACATATATTCGTTTGGGAACGGTTTTAGTAGGAAAAGCGTAGGAGGAAGGAGAAAGTTATTATGAGTTGGTCAAAAGTAAAATACTTCTTTTTTGACACACCGGAAGAAAAAGAAGCAGCTCAATATAGTTATGAAAAGGAGCAAACAGACATGAAAAAGCAACAAAATCCCCCAGAACAACAAGATGTTCCGTTTGCGAAAGTGCAACCGAAGCAAAATGTAGTGAGTATTGAAACAGCGAAGCAATCTTCAAAAGTTGTTTTACTAGAACCACGCACATATTCGGAAGCGCAAGGCATTTCGGATCACTTAAAAGGTAGACGAGCTGTTGTAATTAATTTGCAAAGAATGTCTACAGATCAAGCTGTACGTATCGTTGACTTTTTAAGTGGTACTGTATACGCTATAGACGGGGATATTCAAAAAATAGGCCCGAAAACATTTATGTGTACACCTGAAAATGTTGATATCGTTGGTGCGATTTCAGAGTTATTCGGTGAAGAAGAAGAGACAAATATAAAGAGGTGGTAATACGCCATGACAACAGTTTTAACAGTGTTACTTACTGCTATCGAGATTTACTCGTGGGCACTAATTATTTACATTCTCCTATCATGGTTTCCTGGTGCAAAGGAATCAGCTTTTGGAGATTTTCTTGCGCGTATTTGTGAACCGTATTTAGAGCCATTTAGGAGGTTTATTCCACCATTTGGTATGATTGATATTTCTCCACTTGTTGCTATTATTGCCTTGAAACTTGCTAGAGGTGGTTTAGTAAGTTTATTCAACTATTTTTTATAGTGTGAGGTTAAATACATGAGCATCTACGAGCATTTTAGACCTGATGAACAGGTCTTTGTGGATAAAGTATTAGAGTGGAAACAGGCTGCTGAGTACCATCAAGTCAAGTTAACAGATTTTCTTGATCCAAGACAGCAACAAATTGTTTCTATGGTAATAGGGCAAGGAGATGTAGCTGTACGGTTTGATGGTGCGATGCCTGAAGCCGAACGGAAAAGAGCACTAATTTATCCAGATTATCTAGAATTAAATGAAGAGGAATTTCAAGTAGAAGTATTAGAAATTGACTACCCTTCCAAGTTTTTCACGCTAGAACATAGGCAAATATTAGGTGCATTCATGTCACTTGGTTTAACAAGGGAAAAATGTGGTGATATTTTGCTTCAAGAAGATCGTGCCCAAATTGCAGTTGCGAAAGAAGTTGTATCCTATATTGAAATGAACTTACAATCAATAGGGAAAATGAAAGTCACACTCTCTCCTATACAAGTAGAGAAAATTTTGCGTGTAGGTGAAAAGTGGGGAGAAAAATCTGGAACAGTTTCGTCACTTCGTCTAGATGTTTTATTAGCTGAAATGCTGCATATATCTAGGCAGAAGGTACAGCCTCTTATAAAAGGTGGCTTAGTAAAAGTCAATTGGAAAACAGTAGAGCAAACTTCGTATGAATGTTTTCCGGGGGATGTTTTCTCGGTTAGAGGGTATGGACGAAGTAAATTATTTTCTGTAGAAGGTAAAACGAAGCGCGACAAATGGAGAGTTTTGTATGGTATACTAAAATGATTGGTTTTTTAGAAGGAAATTCTCTTATTTTGTCGAAGAAAAGATATAATTGAAAGAGGAAATTTAGATAACTACTTGGAGGTGGCGTTGTGCCGTTAACACCATTAGATATTCATAACAAAGAATTTGGTCGCGGATTTCGTGGCTACGATGAAGATCAAGTAAATGAGTTTCTTGATCAAATCATCAAAGATTATGAATTAGTCATTCGTGAGAAAAAAGCTTTAGAAGAAAAGGTTGCACAATTAGAAGGAAAGTTAGACCATTTTTCTAATATTGAAGATACGCTGAACAAATCTATCATTGTCGCACAAGAAGCTGCTGAAGAAGTGAAGCGTAATGCACAAAAAGAAGCAAAATTAATTGTACGTGAAGCAGAAAAAAATGCAGATCGTATCATTAATGAAGCGTTAGTGAAATCAAGAAAAGTTGCTTTTGATATTGAAGAGTTGAAGAAACAAGCGAAAGTATTCCGAACTCGTTTCCGTATGTTATTAGAAACACAACTTGAAATGTTAAACAACGATGATTGGGATAAACTAATTGAATTAGAAGACGAAGTGGACGAGCTGTTGAAAAAAGAAGAAACAGTGTAAGCTTGACGTTTTTCTCATTATTACATATAATTTTAAACAACATATTTATTAAGAAAAACGAAGATAGGGATAAGTACCTTTTTCATACCTTATATAGCGAACTGAGGATGGTGTAAGCTCAGGATAAGGAGATAATGGGAAATATCACCCTGGAGTTCCGCGCTGAACAAATGAAGTAAGCGTAGGCGTATATTCGCGTTAAGAATATAAAGAGGATTTTATGCATACGTATAGGATCTACTAGGGTGGTACCGCGGGAGACTTTCTCGTCCCTTTTTGGGATGAGAAAGTCTCTTTTTTATTCCGTTTTTTAGGTATTTCTTTTATACATGTAAGGAGGAATTGAGCATGGAGTACAAAAATACATTACTAATGCCAAAAACAGAGTTCCCAATGCGTGGGAATTTACCGAAACGCGAGCCTGCAATGCAAGAAAAATGGGCTGAAATGAATATTTATGAAAAAGTGCAAGAACATACGAAAGGTCGTCCTTTATTTGTACTACATGATGGACCTCCATATGCGAATGGTGACATTCATATGGGACATGCATTAAATAAAGTATTAAAGGACTTTATTGTTCGCTATAAATCAATGACTGGATACTGTGCACCATATGTACCAGGTTGGGATACACACGGTTTACCGATTGAACAAGCTTTAACGAATAAAGGTGTAAAACGTAAAGAAATGACAGTTGCTGAGTTCCGTAAGTTATGCGCAGAGTATGCATATGAGCAAGTAGAACGTCAACGTGAACAATTTAAGCGTTTAGGTGTACGTGCAGATTGGGATAATCCATATATTACTTTAGAGCCAGCTTATGAAGCACAACAAATTAAAGTGTTTGGTGACATGGCGAAAAAAGGTTATATCTATAAAGGACAGAAACCAGTTTACTGGTCTCCAACGAGTGAATCAGCTTTAGCAGAAGCTGAAATTGAATACCAAGATAAAAAATCAGCATCTATTTACGTAGCATTCCCTGTAAAAGACGGAAAGAACGTATTAGAAGGTGATGAGAAGTTCATTATTTGGACAACAACACCTTGGACGTTACCTGCTAACTTAGGTATTTCTGTTCATCCAGAACTTGAATATGCTATTGTGAAAGTAAATGATGAGAAATATATTATTGCTTCTGAACTATTTGAGACAGTTGAAAAAACGTTAGAATGGGAAAATGCTGAAGTTGTGAAAACGGTAAAAGGTAGCGAACTTGAGTATACAGTTGCAAAACACCCATTCTACGATCGTGACTCATTAGTTATGCTAGGGGAGCACGTTACAACAGATGCTGGTACAGGTTGTGTTCATACAGCACCTGGGCACGGGGAAGACGATTTCCTTGTTGGTAAGAAATATGGTTTAGAAGTTCTTTGTCCAGTTGATGATAAAGGTGTATTAACAAATGAAGCACCTGGATTTGAAGGCCTATTCTATGATAAAGCTAATAAACCAATTACGGAAAAATTAGAAGAAGTAGGTGCGTTACTAAAATTAACATTTATTACGCATTCATACCCACATGATTGGAGAACGAAAAAACCAATTATTTTCCGTGCAACAGCACAGTGGTTTGCATCTATTGAAGCATTCCGTAAAGAATTATTACAAGCTGTTGAAGAAACGAAATGGGTGCCAGCGTGGGGTGAGACTCGTCTTCATAATATGGTTCGTGACCGTGGTGATTGGTGTATTTCTCGTCAACGTGCATGGGGTGTACCAATTCCAGTGTTTTATGCGGAAAATGGAGACCCAATTATTACAGATGAAACAATTAGCAATGTAGCAAATTTATTCCGTGAACACGGTTCTAACATATGGTTCGAGCGTGAAGCGAAAGATTTATTACCAGAAGGATTTACACATCCAGGTAGCCCAAATGGTGAATTCCGTAAAGAAACAGATATTATGGATGTATGGTTTGATTCAGGTTCTTCTCACCAAGCGGTATTAGAAGAGCGTGATGATTTACAACGTCCAGCAGATTTATATTTAGAAGGATCTGACCAATATCGTGGTTGGTTTAACTCTTCATTATCAACAGCAGTTGCTGTAACAGGTAAAGCACCGTATAAAGGTGTTCTAAGCCACGGTTTCGTACTAGATGGTGACGGACGTAAAATGAGTAAGTCGATTGGAAACATCGTTGTACCGAAGAAAATTATGGATCAATTAGGCGGAGATATTTTACGCTTATGGGTTTCTTCTGTTGACTATCAATCTGATGTACGTATTTCAGATGATATTTTAAAACAAGTAGCAGAAGTATATCGTAAAATCCGTAATACATTCCGTTTCTTATTAGGAAACTTAGATGACTTTAATCCAAGTGAAAATACAGTGGCGGCAGCTGAGCTTCGTGAAGTGGACCGTTACATGTTAGTAAAATTAAATGACTTAATTACAAAAGTAAAAGAAGCATATGAAGCATATGACTTTGCGGCAGTATATCACGCAATCCATAACTTCTGTACAATTGATTTAAGCTCATTCTATTTAGACTTTGCGAAAGACATTTTATATATTGAAGGTGCAAATCACCACGATCGCCGCGCAATTCAAACAGTATTATATGATGTTCTTGTTGCATTAACAAAACTTGTAACACCAATCTTACCTCATACAGCTGATGAAGTATGGCCTTATGTTCCTGGTGCAGAAGAAGAAAGCGTACAGTTAACTAATATGCCAGAAGTTGTAGAAGTAGATGGTGCTGAAGCGTTAAAAACAAAATGGGATGCATTTATGACGTTACGTGATGACGTATTAAAAGCTTTAGAAGTTGCTCGTAATGAAAAAGTAATTGGTAAGTCATTAAATGCAAGTATTACACTATATCCGACTGCAGAAATGAAAGCTATGTTAGAGTCTATTAGTGAAGACTTAAAACAACTATTTATCGTTTCTGAGTATAAACTTGGTGGTATGATAGAAGAAGCGCCAGCAGATGCGCCTAAGTATGAGCATACAGCGGTTGTTGTAGCTCAGGCAACGGGTGACACATGTGAACGTTGTTGGGTTGTTTCAGAAACAATTGGTAAAGATGCGGAACATGAAACATTATGTGAGCGTTGTGCAACGGTTGTTAAAGAAAACTATGTAAAATAATGAAAAAACTGACTGCTCATAATAGCAGTCAGTTTTTTGTTGATGATATACCGAAATAACTTTCACTCTCTTTCCTATGAAGGAAAAATGTGTGTGAGGTAAGCGTGGAAATTTCGGACACACTAATTGTACATTGCAGCTGGGAGGAATGTACACGTGAATGGAATTTATATGGAAATAAAAGAAGAATTGCAATTGATGAGAAAAGAGTTGCAAGATAGACTGGCGAAAGAAGTAATGCACACATACTATATGGAATTTGGGCAAGAACTTGGACACGAAATAAAGGAAGAGACAAAGAAAAAATTGCTATTACATGATATAAAAGAGGATTTAAAAGATGTAGAACGTGCATTGTTTAAAATGGAAATAGATATGTACGGTATTTGTGAAGAAACTGGAAGAGCGATTCCTACAAAACAAATGAAAACAATGCCGACTGCTCGTACTATTCATGAATTTTTCTATGAAAAGGTAAATGTATGAATGCACACAACGATATTATGTTACCTTTTTTTAATTTATTTTATTCTTCCGTAAAGGTTCATTGTGAAAAGTTAGCAGCTATGCTAAAATTTTGAGGTACACTGTCTTTGTGGGGGAAATGAAAATGATATATTATGTAATAGCGTTATTTGTCATTGCCATCGATCAAATATCGAAGTGGCTAATTGTAAAGAACATGGAATTGGGTACGAGCATTCCGATTATCGATAATGTATTATACATAACATCACATCGAAATAGAGGAGCTGCCTGGGGTATTTTAGAAAATAAAATGTGGTTTTTCTACATTATTACAGTCATTTTCGTAGTATTTATCGTATTTTATATGAAAAAATATGCGAAAACGGACAAGCTTCTAGGTATTTCATTAGGTCTAATTTTAGGCGGAGCAATTGGCAATTTTATTGATCGTGTATTTAGACAAGAAGTAGTGGATTTCATTCACGTGTATATTTTCTCGTACAACTATCCAGTATTCAATATAGCTGACTCAGCATTATGTATTGGAGTTGTATTAATTATTATTCAAACAGTATTAGAAGGAAAGAAAACGAAGGAGTAATTGAATGAGTGAAGTAGTACAAGTAACAGTTGCAGAAGAACAAAAAAGCGAGCGAATTGATAAATTTGTTGCAGAAATAAATAGTGAATGGTCACGTTCACAAGTACAGCAATGGATTAAAGATGCTGTTGTGACGGTAAATGGAAAATCAGTTAAAGGGAATTATAAAGTAAAAGGAAATGATGAAATTACAGTAACAATTCCCGAGCCAGAAGAGTTAGATATTCAACCGGAAGATATGAATTTAGAAGTTTATTATGAAGATGCCGATGTACTAGTTGTAAATAAGCCGCGTGGAATGGTAGTACATCCAGCACCAGGGCATACGAAAGGTACGCTTGTAAATGGACTTATGCACCATTGTACAGACCTATCAGGTATTAACGGTGTAATGCGCCCTGGTATAGTGCACCGTATTGATAAGGATACATCTGGACTATTAATGGTTGCTAAAAATGATATGGCGCACGAATCACTTGTAAATCAACTTGTAGCAAAAACGGTAACAAGACGCTATAAAGCGATTGTACATGGTGTAATTCCACATGATAAAGGAACAATTGATGCTCCAATTGGTCGTGATAAAAAAGAACGTCAAAGTATGACCGTTGATGAAAACGGTAAGAATGCTGTTACACATTTCCAAGTGTTAGAGCGATTTAAGGATTTCACACTTGTAGAATGTCGCTTAGAAACGGGACGTACACACCAAATTCGTGTTCATATGAAATATATTGGTTATCCACTTGCAGGGGATCCAAAGTATGGTCCGAAGAAAACATTAGATATGAATGGACAAGCACTTCATGCAGGGATTTTAGGTTTCAATCACCCTCGTACTGGTGAATATATTGAGTTTGAGGCACCGATTCCAGAAGTGTTTGAAGAAGCACTAAATATTTTACGGAAATAGTATTGACAAATCATAAGAAAACTGAGATACTGACAACAGTTAAATAATGATCCTTTAACACAGCCCCGTGAGGTTGAGAAGGTAACGGTTTGAAATACTTAGGGTATGCTGTACCCTTTTTTCAAAAGTCCTCTCACACACGCTGAGAGGACTTTTTTTATACCATTACTCTCACGCAAGAAAAAAAAACTTGGAGGTGTAGAGCATGCAAGAGAAAGCTGTCGTTTTAGATGACCAAATGATTCGCCGCGCTTTAACACGAATTAGTCATGAAATCGTGGAACGAAATAAAGGTGTCGATAATTGTGTTCTTGTCGGAATAAAAACACGTGGAATTTTTATTGCACAACGTTTGGCAGAACGAATTGGTCAAATTGAAGGAAAAGAGATGGAAGTAGGAGAGTTAGATATTACGTTATATCGTGATGATTTAACACTACAATCGAAACATAAAGAACCACTTGTAAAAGGTTCTGATATTCCTGTAGATATTACGAAGAAAAAAGTTATCCTTGTGGATGATGTGTTATATACAGGAAGAACAGTTCGAGCAGCAATGGATGCTCTTATGGATTTAGGTAGACCATCACAAATCCAATTGGCTGTTCTTGTTGATAGAGGTCATCGTGAATTACCAATTCGCGCTGATTATGTAGGAAAGAACATCCCAACATCTAGTGAAGAGCGTATCGAGGTTGATTTGCAAGAGACAGATCAACAAGATCGAGTAAGCATATACGATAAGTAAAGCCCTTTTAAATGTAGTCCTGTGAGGCTGCCAAAGGGTCTTGGCTTTCATATGTCAAATTTGGCATATGAAAGTGTAGGACTCTTTGTGCACAGGCACAAAGAGTTTTTTTATTGCAAAAATTAAAACTGAAGGAGGATGTAACAATGGAGCAAAAGCCAGTGTTAGACATTCATGAAGTACCGAAACCGGGAAAATGGTTATTATTAAGTATACAACATTTGTTCGCGATGTTTGGATCAACAGTGCTTGTTCCGTTTTTAACAGGACTGAATCCATCAGTAGCTTTAATATCAAGTGGGTTAGGAACGCTAGCGTTTCTTCTAATAACGAAAGGTCAAGTACCAGCATATTTAGGATCATCATTCGCCTTTATTGCACCAATTATTACAGCAAAAACAGCAGGGGGACCTGGAGCAGCAATGCTTGGTGGCTTGCTAGCGGGACTTGTGTACATCTTAATCTCACTCGGAATTAAGAAATCTGGGTCAGAGTGGATTATGAAATTACTTCCGCCAATCGTAGTTGGACCAGTCGTAATGGTAATCGGTTTAGCTTTAGCACATACAGCAGTGAACATGGCGATGAACGGTGCGGATGGTAAGTATAGCATTACACACTTTTCAGTAGCATTAGTAACATTAGCAATTACAATCATTTGCTCCATATTCGGGAGAGGTTTTTTCAGTATCATACCAGTTCTACTTGGAATCATCGGCGGGTATATATTCGCTTACTTCCAAGGGCTAGTAGATTTAAAGCCCGTAGCTGAGGCAAAATGGTTTGTCATACCAGACTTCACAGTACCGTTTGTAACATATACTCCGGAGTTTTCATGGAAAATTGTACTCTTAATGGTACCAGTTGCACTTGTAACAATTTCAGAACATATCGGACATCAAATTGTACTTGGAAATGTTATTAAAAGAGATTTAATTGAAAAACCAGGTTTACATCGTTCAATCTTCGGTGATGGGGTAGCAACATTGATCGCATCACTAATAGGTGGACCACCGAATACAACATACGGTGAAAACATCGGTGTGCTAGCAATTACGAGAGCATACAGTGTATACTTATTCATCGGTTCAGCAGTATTCGCAATCATATTCGGGTTTATCGGTAAGATTTCCGCACTGATTCACTCCATACCAACACCGGTTATGGGTGGTGTATCAATCTTACTATTCGGTGTAATCGCATCAAGCGGTTTACGCATGATGGTAGATGATAAAACAGACTTAAGTGACAAACGAAACTTAATGATTGCATCAGTTATACTAGTAATCGGTATTGGCGGAGCGGTACTGCACGTAGGGGAATCGTTCCAAGTAGAAGGAATGGCACTAGCAGCAATTGTAGGTGTACTGCTAAATTTACTACTACCAGAAACGAAACAATCTAAGCAGATTGCTTCATAAAAACAACCTTTTAATTCAGTCCTGTGAGACGGAAAGGGTGGCTTCTTCCTTGCACCCTAGTCTCACACGACTAGGGTATTTTTATGCAGTTGTTGTTATATAAATACAAAAGTGATAACATAAAAATCAGAAAGATGAGGGATGACGATGAGCCATTTGTTAACGATGAGTGAATTATCGGAACGAGAAATTTCAGAAATCCTAAAAGACGCAGAAGATTTTGCGAATGGAAAAGAGAGCAAAACGACAGAGCAAACATTTGTTGCGAACTTGTTCTTTGAGAATAGTACGAGGACGAGATTTAGCTTCGAAGTTGCTGAGAAGAGATTAGGACTTGAAGTATTAGACTTTTCAGCAGATTCATCTAGCGTACAAAAAGGAGAAACTTTATACGATACGATAAGAACACTAGAATCAATCGGAACAAAAGCGGTAGTCATCCGCCATGAGCAAGATCGTTACTTCGATGAATTAAAAGATCAGGTGAATATCCCAATCTTGAACGCTGGAGATGGATGTGGAAATCATCCAACGCAATGTCTACTCGATCTTCTAACAATTAAACAAGAGTTTGGAAGATTTGAAGGTTTGAAGATTGCAATAGTTGGGGATGTTCGTCATAGCCGAGTAGCACGTTCTAATGCAGAGGCATTAACGAAACTGGGCGCGACAATTTACTTTGCAAGCCCAGAAGATTGGAAAGATGAAGAGAACTCATTTGGAACGTACAAGAGTTTAGATGAACTTGTTCCAGAAGTGGATGTGATGATGTTACTTCGTGTACAACATGAGCGTCATGACCATTATGAAACAGACATTATGAAAGAGTATCACGAGCAACATGGGTTAACAGTTGAAAGAGAAAAACGTATGAAAGAAGGAAGCATTATTATGCATCCAGCCCCTGTAAACCGTGATGTTGAAATTGCGAGTGAACTTGTCGAGTGTGAACGCTCACGCATATTTAAGCAAATGGAAAACGGGGTCTACGTAAGAATGGCTGTACTAAAACGCGCATTACCAAATGTATTAGGAGGAATGAAACATGAATTATTTGTTTAAAAACGGTCGTTATATGAATGAAGAAGGAAAAATTGTAGCAACAGATCTTCTCGTACAAGATGGTAAAATTGCGAAGGTAGCAGAAAATATTACGGCAGATAATGCTGAAGTAATCGATGTAAATGGAAAGTTAATCGCACCTGGATTAGTAGATGTACACGTTCATCTTCGTGAACCAGGTGGTGAACATAAAGAAACAATTGAAACAGGAACACTTGCAGCAGCAAAAGGTGGATTTACTACAATTTGCGCAATGCCAAACACACGCCCAGTACCAGATTGTAAAGAACATATGGAAGACCTACAAAAGCGTATTAAAGAAAAAGCACATGTAAATGTATTACCATATGGAGCAATTACAGTACGTCAAGCAGGTTCTGAAATGACTGATTTTGAAACGTTAAAAGAACTTGGAGCGTTTGCTTTCACAGATGATGGAGTAGGCGTGCAAGATGCAAGCATGATGTTAGCTGCTATGAAGCGTGCATCGAAATTAAATATGGCAGTTGTTGCACACTGTGAAGAGAACACACTTATTAATAAAGGATGTGTACATGAAGGGAAGTTTTCTGAGAAACACGGATTAAACGGTATCCCATCAGTATGTGAATCCGTACATATTGCCCGGGACATCTTACTTGCGGAAGCTGCAAATTGTCACTATCACGTGTGTCACGTAAGTACAAAAGGATCTGTACGTGTAATCCGTGATGCGAAACGTGCTGGAATTAAGGTGACAGCAGAAGTAACACCGCATCACTTAGTATTATGTGAAGATGATATCCCATCGGCTGATCCTAACTTTAAAATGAATCCACCGCTTCGAGGAAAAGAAGATCATGCAGCGTTAATTGAAGGACTATTAGATGGAACAATTGATATAATCGCAACTGACCATGCACCGCATACTGCAGAAGAGAAAGCGCAAGGGATTGAAAGAGCACCGTTCGGAATTACTGGTTTTGAAACAGCATTCCCGCTTTTATATACGAACCTTGTGAAAAAAGGAATCATTACATTAGAGCAACTAATTCAATTCTTAACAGAAAAACCAGCTGACACATTCGGTTTAGAAGCAGGGCGCCTAATAGAAGGTAGAACAGCTGATATTACAATTATCGATTTAGAACAAGAAGAAGAAATTGATCCAACAACATTCTTATCAAAAGGAAAAAATACACCATTCGCAGGTTGGAAATGCCAAGGTTGGCCGGTTATGACAATCGTTGGTGGTAAGATCGCATGGCAAAAGGAGAGTGCATTAGTATGAAAAGACAACTTATCTTAGAAGATGGAACAGTATTAATTGGAAAAGGTTTCGGAGGAGAAATCGAAAAGTCAGGTGAGGTTGTATTTACAACTGGGATGACTGGATATCAAGAAACTTTATCTGATCCATCATACTGCGGTCAAATCGTAACATTTACGTATCCATTAATCGGAAACTACGGCATTAACCGTGATGATTTTGAATCAATTCACCCATCTGTAAATGGCTTAATCGTAAACGAAATTTGTGATTATCCATCAAACTTCCGTAATGAAATTTCGTTAAATGATTACTTGAAAGAAAGAAATATCCCAGGATTAGCAGGAATTGATACGAGAAAATTAACAAGAAAAATTCGTCAATATGGAACTTTACGCGGACGTCTTTGCAATATGGATGTGGATGTAGAGGACATCGTTAGCCAATTGAAAGCAACTGTCTTTACAGATCATGTGAAACGCGTAACAACAAAAGATCCATATCCAAGTCCAGGCCGTGGTCATCGCGTTGTACTTGTAGACTTCGGAATGAAACATGGTATTTTACGAGAATTAAATAAGCGTGACTGTGATGTAATTGTTGTACCTTATAATACAACAGCAGAAGAAATTTTACGCCTTAGCCCAGATGGAATTATGTTAAGTAATGGACCTGGGGACCCAAAAGATGTACCAGAAGCAATTGAAATGTTAAAAGAAATTATTGGTAAAGTTCCTTTATTCGGGATTTGCCTAGGACATCAATTGTTCGCGCTAGCATCTGGTGCGAATACAAGTAAGTTAAAATTCGGTCACCGTGGTTTAAATCATCCAGTAAAAAATCTTGCAACTGGAAAAGTAGCAATTACATCTCAAAACCATGGTTACGCAGTAGAAGAAGAATCAGTTGGAAATACAGAACTTGAAATTACACATGTTGCTTTAAATGATGGAACAGTAGAAGGTCTTCGTCATACGAAGTTCCCAGCATTTACAGTGCAATACCATCCAGAAGCTTCTGCAGGACCAGAAGATGCAAATGATTTATTCGAAGATTTCTTAGCAATGATTGAAAACTTCAAGAAAGAAGGGGAAGAGTTATGCCAAAACGCCTAGACATTAACACAATTTTAGTAATCGGATCAGGACCAATTGTAATTGGGCAAGCAGCAGAGTTTGATTACTCTGGTACACAAGCTTGTCAATCTCTTAGAGAAGAAGGTTACAAAGTAATCCTTGTTAACTCTAACCCAGCAACAATTATGACAGATACTGCAACAGCAGATAAAGTATATATAGAACCATTAACACTAGAATTCGTAAGCCGTATTATTCGTAAAGAACGTCCAGATGCAATCCTACCAACATTAGGTGGTCAAACAGGCCTAAATATGGCAGTTGAACTTGCGAAATCAGGCATACTTGAAGAGTGCGGAGTTGAAATTTTAGGAACAAAATTATCAGCAATCGAGCAAGCGGAGGATCGTGATTTATTCCGTACATTAATGCAGGAATTAAATGAACCAATTCCATCTAGCACGATTATTCATACGCTGGAAGAAGCACATGAATTTGTAAAAGAAATTGGTTATCCAGTTATTGTTCGCCCAGCATTTACAATG
This sequence comes from Bacillus cereus group sp. BfR-BA-01316, assembly GCF_022664195.1. Lineage (NCBI taxonomy): Bacteria > Bacillati > Bacillota > Bacilli > Caryophanales > Bacillaceae > Bacillus > Bacillus cereus group sp. BfR-BA-01316. The sequence goes on along the minus strand of NZ_JAKUGX010000007.1, from coordinate 5,865 downwards.
GGGGGAACAGGTGGCGGAATCTGTAGTAATGAAGAAGAACTAATTGAAATCGTATCAGGTGGATTAAAACATAGTCCAGTAACACAATGTCTATTAGAAAAGAGTATTGCTGGTTGTAAGGAAATTGAATATGAAGTAATGCGTGATTCGAATGATAACGCGATTGTAGTATGTAACATGGAAAATATCGATCCGGTTGGGGTTCACACAGGTGATTCTATCGTTGTAGCACCGAGCCAAACATTAAGTGACCGTGAGTATCAAATGTTACGAAACACTTCATTAAGAATTATTCGTGCATTAGGAATTGAAGGTGGATGTAACGTTCAGCTTGCACTTGATCCACATAGCTTCCAATACTATGTAATCGAAGTAAACCCGCGTGTGAGTCGTTCGTCTGCACTAGCATCTAAAGCAACTGGATATCCAATTGCGAAGCTAGCGGCGAAAATTGCAGTCGGTTTAACATTAGATGAAATTGTAAACCCAGTAACACAAAAAACATACGCTTGCTTCGAGCCAGCATTAGATTATGTTGTTTCAAAAATTCCACGTTGGCCATTTGATAAGTTTGAATCAGCAAACAGAACACTTGGTACACAAATGAAGGCAACTGGTGAAGTTATGTCAATCGGACGTAACTTAGAACAATCATTATTAAAAGCGATTCGTTCTTTAGAGCTTGGCGCTTATCACCTAGAGTTAGACCACTTAAAAGAGCTTGATAAAGAAACGATGAAAAAGCGTATTATAAAAGCTGATGATGAGCGACTGTTTGTTGTAGCAGAAGCGATCCGTCAAGGTGTAACGAAAGAAGAAATCAACGAATGGTGTGAAATGGACTTCTTCTTCTTACAAAAAGTTGAAAATATCGTAAACATGGAACGCGAAGTAAAAGCGAATGTAGGAAATATGGAAGTGTTACAATCTGCGAAAGAAATGGGCTTCAGTGACCATTACATCGCCAATGCTTGGAACAAAACAGAGCGTGAAATTTACGATATGCGTAAAGAAAGCAATATGACTCCTGTTTATAAGATGGTAGATACTTGTGCAGCAGAGTTTGAATCTGCAACACCATACTACTACAGCACATATGGTGACGAGAATGAATCGATTGTAACAGATCGTAAGAGTGTAGTTGTACTAGGATCTGGTCCAATCCGTATTGGTCAAGGTGTTGAGTTTGATTATGCAACAGTTCACTCTGTATGGGCAATAAAAGAAGCTGGATATGAGGCAATCATTGTTAATAACAACCCAGAAACAGTTTCAACAGACTTCAGTATTTCTGACAAATTATACTTTGAACCATTAACAATCGAAGATGTAATGCACATTATCGATTTAGAAAAGCCAGAAGGTGTTATCGTCCAATTTGGTGGACAAACGGCAATTAACTTAGCAGCTAAATTAGAAGCACACGGTGTAAAAATCTTAGGAACATCACTTGAAGATTTAGACCGTGCAGAAGATCGTGATAAGTTTGAAGCAGCTTTAACAAAGCTTGGTATCCCGCAACCAGTTGGTAAAACAGCAACGACTGTAGAGCAAGCAGTAGCAATTGCTGACAAAATTGGTTACCCAGTATTAGTAAGACCATCTTACGTACTAGGTGGACGTGCGATGGAAATCGTATATCGTCAAGAAGAATTACTGCACTACATGAAAAATGCGGTTAAAGTTCACGCAGATCACCCAGTATTAATCGACCGTTATATGGTTGGTAAAGAAATTGAAGTAGATGCAATTTCAGACGGTGAGAATGTATTCATTCCAGGTATTATGGAACATATCGAACGCGCTGGAGTCCACTCTGGGGATTCAATTGGAGTATATCCACCACAGAGCTTATCTGAAAAACTAAAAGAACAAATTATTGAACATACAATTGCGCTTGGAAAAGGTTTAAACATTGTTGGATTACTAAACATTCAGTTTGTAGTATTCAAAGATGAAGTGTATGTAATTGAAGTAAATCCACGTGCGAGCCGTACAGTACCATTCTTAAGTAAAATTACAGGCGTACCGATGGCAAATATCGCAACGAAAGTTATTTTAGGTCAAAACCTTGTAGAACAAGGATATGGAACTGGCTATCACCCAGAAGAGAAGGAAGTGTATGTAAAAGCACCAGTATTCTCATTTGCAAAACTACGCTCAGTTGATACAACATTAGGGCCTGAAATGAAATCAACAGGGGAAGTAATGGGTAAAGATTTAACGCTTGAAAAAGCATTATATAAAGGACTTGTTGCTTCAGGAATTAACATTCCAACGCACGGATCAGTAATCATCACTGTAGCGGATAAAGATAAAGAAGAAGCGATGGAAATCGCAAAACGTTTCCATGAAATCGGCTATAACTTATTAGCAACAGCTGGAACAGCACAATCATTAACAGAACAAAACATTCCGGTGCAAGTTGTAAACAAAATTGATTCGGAAGACTACAACTTACTTGATATTATTCGTCAAGGAAAAGCACAGTTTGTAATCAATACATTAACAAAAGGAAAACAACCAGCGCGTGATGGTTTCCGCATTCGCCGTGAATCAGTAGAAAATGGTGTGGCTTGCTTAACATCACTTGATACAACGAGAGCAATCTTGGGAGTATTAGAATCTATGACATTCTCAGCTCATTCAATGAAAGAAATTACGCAAACGAAGCGTCACGAGGTGGTACATGCATGATGCAAAAGCAAAATATGATCGTCGTTAACCAAAAAGAAATCGCAAAAAACATTTACGAATTAGTGCTTCAAGGAACTATAGTGCAGCAAATGAACGATCCAGGGCAGTTTGTACACATTAAGGTAGCAGAGGGGATTACGCCCCTTCTGCGCCGCCCAATTAGTATTTGTAATGTCGATCAAGACAAGAACGAATTTACAATGCTATATCGTGCGGAAGGACAAGGAACAAAAACATTAGCGAAAAGAAAACAAGGTGAACTTGTAGATGTGTTAGGACCACTTGGTCATGGATTTCCTGTAGAAGAAGCGGAATCTGGACAAACGGCTCTATTAGTTGGTGGGGGAATTGGTGTACCACCACTATATGAATTGTCACAGCGTCTTGTAGCAAAAGGAGTACGCGTTATTCACATCTTAGGTTTCCAAACGAAAGATGTTGTTTTCTATGAAGAGAAATTCGCAGAACTTGGTGATACGTATGTTGCAACAGTTGATGGTACACATGGTACAAAAGGGTTTGTAACAGATGTAATTGATAGCTATGGAATTGACTTTGACATTCTATACTCATGTGGACCTTTAGCGATGCTTCGTGCATTAGAAGGACGCTATAAGGAGAGAAAAGCCTACATTTCATTAGAAGAACGTATGGGCTGTGGCATCGGAGCATGTTTCGCATGTGTATGCCATTTGCAAGCAGATCCGAGTGGACATTCTTACAAGAAGGTGTGTAGCGACGGACCAGTATTTCCAATCGGGGAGGTTGTACTATGAACAGATTGCAAGTTGAATTACCAGGGTTATCATTAAAAAATCCAATCATCCCAGCATCTGGTTGCTTCGGATTTGGTCGTGAGTATGCACAGTTCTATGATTTAAGTGTACTTGGATCAATTATGATTAAAGCGACAACAGAACAGCCTCGTTATGGAAACCCAACGCCTCGTGTTGCTGAAACACCAGGCGGAATGCTAAATGCAATCGGGCTTCAAAATCCTGGATTAGAAAAGGTAATGAATTCTGAATTACCTTTTCTCGAGCAATTTGATCTTCCGATAATTGCAAACGTCGCTGGTTCACAAGCTGAGGACTACGTAGCGGTTGCGAAGGAAATTTCAAAAGCACCAAATGTTCATGCGCTAGAATTAAATATTTCTTGTCCAAACGTAAAAACGGGTGGTATCGCTTTTGGTACGAATCCTGAAATTGCTGCTGATTTAACGAAGCGAGTAAAAGAGGTTTCTGAAGTACCGGTATATGTGAAATTGTCACCGAACGTGGCAAACATTGTGGAGATTGCAAAAGCAATTGAAAATGCAGGTGCGGACGGTTTAACGATGATTAATACATTGCTTGGTATGCGTCTAGATTTAAAAACTGCAAAACCAATTTTAGCAAACCGTACGGGCGGACTATCAGGGCCTGCGATTAAGCCAGTAGCAATTCGCATGGTACATGAAGTAAGTCAAGCGGTTAACATTCCGATTATCGGAATGGGTGGTATTGAAACAGCGGAAGATGTAATTGAATTCTTCTATGCTGGCGCAAGCGCGGTCGCAGTTGGAACAGCGAACTTTATCGATCCGTTCGTATGTCCGACAATTATTGAAGAATTACCAGCATTACTAGATGAATTAGGATTTGATCACATTTCGGAATGTCAAGGAAGGAGCTGGAAGTAAGTATGTCACAGTCGCTAATTGTTGCACTAGATTTTCCAGGGAAACAAGAGGTAGAACAATTCTTATATCACTTTGAAGGGGAAGAGTTATTTGTCAAAGTTGGTATGGAGTTATTTTACAAAGAGGGTCCTGCAATTATTACGTACTTAAAAGAAAAAGGACATAAGATTTTTCTAGATTTAAAACTTCATGATATTCCGAATACGGTAAAAAGTGCTATGCGTAGCCTAGCTAGTCTAGATGTAGATATGGTAAATGTTCATGCTGCTGGGGGAAGTAGTATGATGAAAGCTGCGATTGAGGGATTAGAGGAAGGTAAGCAAGAAGGAAAAGAGAGACCGATTTGTATTGCAGTTACACAACTAACAAGCACTTCGGAAGCTATGATGAAAAAAGAGATTGGCATTGAGAAAACGTTAGAAGAAGCGGTTACTCATTATGCAAAATTAACGAAAGAAAGTGGACTTGATGGAGTTGTTTGTTCAACACTTGAAGTACCAAAATTACGTGAAGTATGCGGAAATGAATTTGTAACAGTAACACCGGGGATTCGTCTTGCAAGCGATGATGTAAATGACCAAGTGCGCGTAGCAACACCGAAACGTGCGAGGGAACTTGGTTCAAGCTACATCGTAGTTGGACGTAGTATTACAAAAGCAGAAAATCCGCTTGAAGCGTATAAAACAGTAAAACAACAGTGGGAAGGTGTAACAGTATGAAAAAAGAAATCGCATCGCATTTATTAGAAATTGGAGCAGTATTTTTACAACCGAATGATCCATTTACTTGGTCTTCTGGTATAAAATCACCAATTTATTGTGATAATCGTTTAACTTTATCTTATCCAAAAGTACGCCAAGCGATTGCAGCTGGATTAGAAGAGTTAATTAAAGAGCACTTCCCAACTGTAGAAGTTATTGCAGGAACAGCAACGGCTGGTATTGCGCACGCAGCATGGGTAAGCGATCGTATGGATTTACCAATGTGCTACGTACGTAGTAAAGCAAAAGGTCACGGTAAAGGGAACCAAATCGAAGGAAAAGCTGAAAAAGGTCAAAAAGTAGTAGTAGTAGAAGACTTAATTTCAACTGGTGGTAGTGCAATTACATGTGTAGAAGCACTTCGCGAAGCTGGTTGTGAAGTATTAGGAATCGTATCAATCTTCACATACGAGCTTGAGTCAGGAAAAGAGAAACTAGAAGCAGCAAACGTAGCATCATATTCTTTAAGTGATTACAGTGCATTAACTGAAGTTGCAGCAGAAAAAGGTATGATCGGACAAGCTGAAACGAAAAAATTACAAGAGTGGCGTAAAAATCCAGCTGACGAGGCTTGGGTTACAGCGTAACATGAAAAAAGACGACTGCGGGGGAAATAATCTGTACCCTTTGTAAAGGACATTTTGAAAAAAGTTAGGCAACATCAAGAAGATGATTTCTGTATCCAACAGGAGTCATCTTTTTTAAATTCCATTGATATCTATA